>NZ_FUXM01000044.1 GCF_900167165.1 Carboxydocella sporoproducens DSM 16521
AGGCACAGAAGAGACGCATCTCCGTAGTCAGCGGGTCTTCTTCGCCCCGGCTCCACTTCGAAGACCGGTGAGTCGGGTAAATCTCCGGAAAAAACTCCCCGCACACAGTTATGCTAAATTTGTTCTTCTCGTGTTTCTTTGGCATTCCTGATCAGCTCCCCGAAACCCTGCCGGACTTTGCTGCTTCACCAATGGATAATAGTTCCATACTCTTAATGTAGCAAAACAGTTAAATACAATCAATTATAGTCTAGTTTTCTGAAGCTGCTGCATACCTCCTTTGCCCAGATAGCTAGCCCGAACCCGGGCCGCCTGACCACAGGTCATAGCCCCTTCCGGACAAGGCCCCCTTAAACAACCAGGCCCAGCCTGGGCAAATAAGACCGGGGCTACCTCTTTGACCAGAGCCAGCATGCGCTCTGCCAAAGCACGGATCTCCCACTGGGCCCGATTGCAACAACGCAAACTAAAGAAATGCAATAATTCCCGCGCATTCATGGTCACCACAAACTTGGTCTCTGCCGCATTGGGCAGGACAAAGCGGGCATCCTCATTGCTGGCTTCCTTGTTACCTCCCAGCCTTTCCTGCCAGTATCTGTACCACTGGTTGATCTGGGCCATCTGCCGCTCAAATTCCGCTACTGCCTCCGGCCCCAGTTCCTGAATGCGAGGAGGAATAATGTAGCAAAAATCCGCCTCTCCCACATAACGCTGGGATTTAACAGAAAAGCTGGCAATACGATGTCGGGTAATCTGAGCCAGTAGCGCCCGGGATACTCCTTCTACTCCAAAGGTGAACACTGCATGCTCAATCGGAGATAAATGTTCAAGCTCCATAAGTTTTTGCAGAAAAGGCTGCTGATCCCTTTCTGCAATCCCCTGGGCCAGTTCAGTCATATCCGCAGCCGAATAACATAACTTAGCCGCCAGAGCAATAATTTCTTCCGGTACAGGGGTGTAACGCAACAGATAAACTTTCATTTCCGCTTGCGGCATTTTATAAATCCTCCTCAGCCAGGCGTACGATCTCACGGAAAAGCTCCTCTATCCGTTCTTCTTCACCTTTTAGATGTAAATAGCCAAACAAACACTCCAGAGCTGTAGCATGACGATAAGCCACCACATCCACATGGCGGGGTGGCTGAGAACTGGTATTCCGACCACGCCGGACAATAGCTTTTTCCTCCTCGGTCAAGAGAGGGTCCAGCCCGCGCAAAAAGCGGGACTGGGCTTCCGCTTTCACAAAATCTACCGCTGCTTTATGCAGCCAATTCACCTTAGCCAGGCCCTTTTCTTTTACCAGATACCGTCGTACCAGTAATTCGTAAACAGCATCCCCAAGATAGGCTAAAACCAGTGATGATGGCAGCTCCATACTCATTTCCTCTTCCAGCGCGGACCGTTGGGAGTATCTTCAACAATAATCCCCAGATCCCCTAGTTTGTTGCGAATAGCATCCGCGGTAGTCCAGTCTTTGCGGGCCCGGGCCTCCTGACGCAATAACAACAGGAAGTCCACCAGCTCCTTCAAGAGACCGGCATCCGCCTCAGCTTTTTCCCCTGCCTTCAATTCCAGTCCCAGTACCTGGGCCAGTTCAGCCAGCACCCCGGTAAGGCCGGCGATTTTCTCCTTTTCTTCCCCGGCCGCAACCCCGGCATTGATCTGCCGGGCCAGTTCAAAGAGCACACTCAAAGCCAGAGCGGTATTAAAATCATCATCCATTGCCTGGATAAATTCTTCCCTGGCCGCAGCAGCTTCCTCAGACATTATCCCATTCACACCATTACTGTATTCCTGCCCATTAGCCAGGGCATTGCTCAAGCGCTCCAGGCCCTTTTTTGCTTCTTCCAGTTTTTCCGGACTGTAATCCAACGGGTTGCGGTAGTGGCTGGAAAGCATGAAGAAACGGACGACCTGGCCGGAAAAATGCTGTAATATCTCCCGGACAGTAAAGAAATTGCCCAGAGATTTGGACATTTTTTCTTCCTTTACAGTAATAAAACCATTATGCATCCAGTAACGAGCAAAAGGCTGTCCCAGATAAGCCTCGGACTGAGCAATCTCATTTTCATGATGGGGGAAGATCAGGTCAAAACCACCGCCATGAATATCGAACTCTGCTCCCAGATATTTCAAGGACATCACCGAGCATTCAATATGCCAGCCCGGCCTTCCCTCACCCCAGGGACTGGGCCAGGAAGGTTCTCCCGGTTTGGCTTTTTTCCAGAGAGCAAAATCCATGGGGTGGCGCTTGCGCTCATCCACCTCTACCCTGGCCCCTGCCTGCATATCCTCCAGGCTGCGGCCGGAAAGTTTACCATAGGAGGCAAACTTTTCAACAGCATAATATACATCCCCATCTACCTCATAGGCAAAGCCTTTTTCAATCAACCCGGCAATCATTTCAATGATTTCCGGAATGTGCTCCGTTACTTTGGGATGATGGGTAGCAGGCTTGACTCCTAGTGCCTGGGCATCTTTAAAAAATTCATTGATATAACGAGCAGAAAGCTGCAGGGCATCCTCCCCTGTTTCCTGGGCCCTTTTAATGATTTTGTCATCGATATCAGTAAAGTTCTGTACAAATATTACTTCATAGCCCCGATATTCCAGATAGCGACGCACCGCATCAAAGACTATCAAAGGCCGGGCATTACCCAGATGGATAAAATTATAAGTGGTAGGTCCGCAAACATACATACGTACCTTCCCCGGTGACCGGGGTTGAAAATCCTCTTTCTGTCTGGTCATGGTATTATAGATTTTGATGGTCACGACCTTGTTCTCTCCCTTCCAGCTGCGCAATCCTGTTTTCCAGCATCTCAATCTTGCGCTGCAAGCATTGCAACATTTCCGCTACCGGGTCAGGAATCTGGTCATGGAGCAAGTCATCCACCCGTTGTCCTTCCCGGATTACTACCCGTCCTGGGACCCCGACTACTGTACAGTTAGGCGGTACAGGTTTCACTACTACTGCTCCTGCCCCGATTTTGGAATTATCACCGACAGTAAAGGAACCCAGCACTTTGGCCCCAGCGCTGATTACCACATTATTGCCAATGGTGGGGTGACGCTTGCCTTTTTCCTTACCGGTGCCACCCAAGGTTACCCCTTGATATATGGTAACATTATCGCCTATTTCCGCTGTCTCACCAATCACTACCCCCATACCATGGTCGATAAACAATCCCTGGCCGATTTTGGCCCCTGGATGGATCTCAATCCCGGTAAGAAAACGGGAAAGCTGGGAGATAAAGCGGGCCAGTACCACCCAGTTTTTCTTATACAGCCAGTGGGCAACCCGGTGAAACTGAATGGCATGGAATCCGGGATAACAGAGGATAACCTCCCACACAGATTTTGCTGCCGGATCCCGTTCGAATACTGCTTCAATGTCGCGCTTCAACTGTTGAAAGAACACAGCCTATCCCCCCTCACAAACATTATAAAAACCTTCGTCTCCTATCCAGAGACGAAGGTTTCCCTCCGCGGTTCCACTCTGGTTGGCAAGGAAAAACCCTCGCCCACCTCTTTCGGTCAGCTAACGGTGACCAGCCGGAAAGCTCCAAGGCGCACTTCAACAGGAGGAATTCAGGATGCTTCCAGCCTTGACATCCCTCTCTGGCGAATCCCTTTCCTGCCTACTCTTCCTCTTCATCGCTCATTTTTTAGTTGATACAAATAATTATAAAAGTCTGCCTAGCCAACGTCAACCCTTAAACTATCCAGTCGCTTTTTCACTCCACTATAGCCCAGAATAGCCAGCAGGAAATATAGTTCCGGGCCATGGGCCTGACCAGTAAGCGCGATCCGAATCGGCATGTAAACCTGTTTGCCGCCTAGTTTCAGCTCTTTGGTCAAGGTTTTCAGTACCCCTTTGGCCTCTTCCGGAGTAGGAGCCGGGTTTTCTTCCAGCTTATGCAGCAATGCTGCCAGTACCGCCGGAACCTGTTCCTGTTTCAGGACCTCCCTGGCTGCCTCATCTTCAAACTTTACTTCATCCTGGTAAAATACCTGTACTGCCTCTACCACTTCGGCCAGACAATTGATGCGCTCCTGTACGGCCTGTATGAGCCAGAGATATTTTTCACCTTCCGGTGGATTTAACCCGGCTTCGACCAGGAAAGGTCGTGCCAGCTCAGCAATCCGTTCCGGGGCGCTGTGGCGGATATAATAGCCATTGAGATAATTTAACTTGTCCATATCAAAGACCGCCGGGCTTTTGGCCACTCGATCCAGCGAAAACTCCTGAATAAGCTCTTCCAGGGAGAAAATTTCATTCTCACCCTGGGGAGCCCAGCCCAATAAAACCAGGAAATTGACCAGAGCTTCCGGTAAATAGCCCATTTTCTTATATTGCTCAACTGCCGTCGAACCATGGCGTTTGGACATTTTGGTCCGGTCCTTGCCCAGAATCAGGGAAACATGGGCAAACTGAGGGGACTTAAGCCCCAGGGCCTGATAAAGCAGAATCTGACGGGGTGTATTGGAAAGATGTTCTTCCCCCCGAATGACATGGGTAATCTCCATGGTAGAGTCATCAATTACCACCGCAAAATTATAGGTGGGAATGCCATCGGATTTAACGATAACAAAATCGCCAATTCCATCGGTTTCAAATACCACCTGGCCCCGAACCAGATCATCGATGACCACCTTTTCCCCTTCCGGAACCCGGAAGCGGATCACAGGCTTGACACCCTCAGCCTCTTTGGCCGCCCGCTCTGCCGGAGTCAGGTGACGGCATTTACCCAGATAACGGGGCAACTCCCCTTTAGCCAGCAGCTGTTCCCGTTCGGCTTCTAGCTCCTCTTCCGAGCAATAGCAATAGTAGGCCTGCCCCTGGGCCAGAAGCTTTTCCGCTGCTTCCCGATACAAATCCAATCTCTCTGTTTGCCGGTACGGACCATGGGGACCACCTACCTCAATCCCCTCATCCCAGTTTAATCCTAACCAGCGTAAGGAGGCAAGGATATTTTGTTCTGATTCCCGGCTAGACCGCTCCAGGTCTGTATCTTCAATCCGAACAATAAACTGGCCCCCGGTTTTTCTGGCCATCAGCCAGTTAAACAAAGCAGAACGGGCGCCGCCAATATGTAAAGGCCCCGTAGGACTGGGGGCAAATCTTACCCGCATCGGTGTGGTCATGTGCAGTTACCTCCTCATTTCTGCCTGATTCGCTTTATTATACCATTCTTTTTGCGACTGTGACAACGGCATAAGCCGCAATCCCTTCCCCCGTTCCAGTAAAGCCCAGCCCTTCAGTTGTGGTGGCCTTGATATTCACCTGCTCTGCCTCTATTCCCAGGATAGTAGCAACCTTTTCCCGCATAGCCGGGATATAAGGGGCCATTTTAGGCTTCTGAGCAACAATGGTTCCATCCACATTGTTGACCTGGTAGCCTCTTTCCTCAACAATTTCCCTCACTCTGGCCAGCAGGCGACCACTATCAGCCCCCCTCCACTTAACATCACTATCAGGAAAGTGTTTGCCGATATCTCCTGCCGCTACTGCCCCCAGCAGAGCATCCATAATAGCGTGTAACAGGACGTCCGCATCAGAGTGGCCCAGCAACCCTTTCTCATAGGGTATCTTTATTCCGCCAATAATCAGTTCCCTATCTACCACCAGCCGGTGAACATCATAACCCATACCTACCCTGAACAAACTACATACCTCCCCTTGCCTGCAATAAAGCCTCGGCCAGAATTAAGTCTTCCGGAGTGGTAATTTTCAGATTGGCATAGTCCCCTTGCAGCATTCGCACCGGATAGCCTGCTCGTTCCACTAAAGCAGCATCATCGGTCCCCAGAAAACCTTCTTGCCAGGCCTGTTGATAAGCAGCCAGTAACCAGTCCCGGCGAAAAACCTGGGGAGTCTGTACTGCCCACAGCCTTTTCCGTTCTGGAGTTCCGATAATTAGGCCCTGTTCATCCACTGTTTTGATCGTATCTTTTACCGGCACGCCTACAACTACCGCTCCTGTCTCCTGTGCCATCTGCAGGGCTGAGCGGACAATCTCCGGGGTGATCAACGGCCTGGCTCCATCATGGACAGCTACCAGGGCAAGCTCTGGAGGAACTTGTTGCAGGCCATTCCAGACAGAATGCTGCCTTTCCTCCCCGCCACTGACAATCAGCCAGCGTTCGCGCTCCTTCCGAATGAGAGGAGATAATACCCTCGCAATTTCCTCTTCCTCTCCCGGTCGCGCAACTACAATCATTTGCTCTAGTTCCAGCACCTGAGCCAGAGCTGTACAAGTATGCAATAAAAGGGGCAACCCGCCCAAGCTAAGAAACTGCTTGTTCAGCTGGTTGCCCATTCTTTTGCCCTGGCCCGCGGCTGGAATAATCGCCGCAGCTTTAACCAATGGCATTCACCTCGTTGAGCTTGGTTCGATTAGCATCATCTTCTTTTATCTCCAGTTTGGGACGGGCAAAAATCATTCTCCCCGCTGCTGTCTGCAAGACACTGGTTACTACTACAATAACGTTTTGCCCAATGTGGCGTTTCCCACCATCGACAACAATCATAGTCCCATCTTCCAGATAACCTACGCCCTGCCCGGTTTCTTTGCCATCCTTAACAATTTGCACATTCATTTCCTCTCCAGGCAAGACCATAGGCTTAACCGCATTGGCCAGTTCATTGATATTTAAAACCAGAACTCCCTGCAATTCAGCCACTTTGTTGAGATTAAAGTCATTGGTAATGATTTTGCCATTAAGCTGCTGGGCCAGACGGACCAGCTTGGAATCCACTTCCGCAATATCATCAAAATCCTTTTCAACGACTTCTACTTTAACCTTCAGATCCTTCCGGATCTTGTTCAATATATCCAGCCCTCGCCTGCCCCGATTGCGTTTTAACACATCAGAGGAATCAGCGATATGGCGCAATTCTTCCAGAACAAAGCCAGGAACTACCACTGGCCCTTCCAGAAAACCGGTTTCTATAATATCGGCAATGCGGCCGTCGATAATTACACTGGTGTCCAGGATTTTAGGAATAGCTCCTTCTGAAACCACCTGGCTCTGGCTTTCTTTTTTCTTTCTACCCAGACTGATAATCATGGTAAACAATTCGTCTTTCTTTTTTGCCCCAATATTCATACCCAGATAACCCAGAAGAGTGGCTCCTATTATCTTCACCACTGTTGCCAGAGGCTGAAACCAGGAAAAGGCCGAACCCAGCAATATACCAATAAGTAAGCCAATAATAAGTCCTAGAGCGCCGCCGAAAATTTCAGATAAAGGTATTTTTTGCAAGCGCTGCTCCAGCCAGGTTGTCGTCCTCACCACCCAGTTAGCCAGCCAGGGTGCCAGAAAGATGCCTACCAGAAGGCCCAACAACATGCCAATGATTACCGACATTAGAGGCCCGGATAAAAACTGTACCGGCTCCAGCCGGTCCAGGGGCAAATACTGCCCGCTTAAGCCGCCGATTCCGATAAAAATCAGCATCCAGACAGCCCGCAGTATCTTCATCATCATAATATCACCTCCTTCGCTGACTATTTTACCCCGGGCCCCGGTATTATTATACAGTTTTTACCTTTATCAGGCAAAAACTTCTTCCAAGCGTTCTGTTATTTTTTCCTTTTCTTCCTCCCAGACCAGGGCTAATTCGCTTAACAGAATTTGTCGAGCGGTATCCAGCATTTTGCGTTCCCCTGTAGATAGCCCCCGTTGCCGGTCCCGCCAGCCCAGGCTGCGCACTACTTCTGCTACTGCCCTGGCATCCCCGCTTTTGATTTTTTCCATGTTCTGCCGGTAGCGTAAATTCCAGTTCCCTATCGGTTCTCTTTCCTCTTCCTGTAATAAATCCATGATTTCAGCAGCTGTTTGCCGGGAGACTACTTCTCTGAGTCCTAAGGCCCGGCCCTTTTCTACCGGAACCATTACCCGCATATTGCCTACCGGTACATGCATTACATAATAGCTGATTTTTTTGCCACCAATTTCTTTTTCTTCGATGGACTCAATGATGCCTGCTCCATGCATGGGGTATACCACCTTATCTCCTACTTTAAACACCTTTCCTTCCCCCTTCAAACAGGCCTATTGCTAACTATTATAACACGGATTTTATAGGGCGTCAAAAAATGTGATTATATCATAGCCATTTTTCTCTTGTCAATAACCAGGCTCTTCCTTCTGTCAGATTGACAAGACAAGCCTCTCCCCGTTATAATAACCGTAGAAAGCCAGCCACCGGTGGCTGTTTTGAAAGGGGATTGCAGAATGAAGGACTTGCTATGTGATGAGTTCCAGGAAACTGTCGGCGAATTGCTAATCCGCCACCAGAGCATTCTGGATGTCATCACCAAATACCAGGAGAGTTGTGCCCGCACCAATCGGGCTGTTGTCAAAGCAGTCACCAACTGCGGCTGTCTCAAAGTAGAAGCAGAAAAGCACCCTCTCCCGCCTGATGCATCCCTGGAAGATTTGCGCAAGCTGCGGGATTCCCATTTGCGCGGCAAAATCTGTGATCAGTGCCGGGAAATTGTAGAAGATGAAATTGGTCGTTCCCTTTTCTATCTTGCTGCTCTCTGTAATATACTGGACATAAACCTGTATGATTGCTTTATCAAAGAACATAAAAAGCTCAATACCCTTAGTATTTTTAATATGCGCTAATAAACAAGGAGGAGGGGAATTTCCCCTCCTCCTTGCATTATGTTAAAAGGCGACCTGCTCCCTGTAACGTTTTAAGCCTTCCTGAATGGTACGTGCCCGCACCTCGCCAATCCCTTCTACTTCATCCAGTTCTTCAATGCTTGCTTTCAAAATCGCCGGTAAATGCCCAAACGTTGCCACCAGATTTTCTATCACCGGCCAGGGTAAGCGGGGTACCTTATCAAGGATACGATAACCCCTGGCAGTAACCGGTTGCTCCAGAGCCGCCACCGTGCCAGGATAACCCAGGGCCCGGGTCAACAAAGCCAAATCCAGCAGGTCTTCTGACGCCCAGTTGCGAATTGTATGCAGCACTTCCTCCGGAGTTTTGTCCGGAGTATTTAGATAATCCCTGACTATTAACAATCCTTCATTTTCAATATCCGCCACCAGTTCCTCCAGCTGCATCTTAACCAGACGCCCTTCAGTACCCAGCTCACTTATGTACCGTTCAATTTCCGCCACTACCCGCAGTACCATTTCCGTCCTCTGCAGAGCTTTGACCACATCATGCAGAGTCACCATGTCCTTGAATTCCAGCTCACTCAAGCTGTTTAAAGCTCTTTGCAAAACATCCTTATATTTCTCCAGCGTCTGCAGGGCCTGGTTGGCTTTGGCCAGAATTACGCTAATATCCCGTAGAACATATTTAAGGTTACCTTTATAAATAGTTATTACACTACGACGCTGGGAAATGGAAATTACCATTTCTCCCGTCTGCCGGGCTACCCTTTCTGCCGTCCGGTGTCTAATCCCGGTTTCATTGGAGGGAATAGCTGAATCCGGCACCAGCTGGGTATTGGCCGCTAGAATTCGCCGGGCATCAGAGCTGAGGATAATAGCCCCATCCATTTTGGCCAGTTCGTAAAGACTGGCTGGACTGAATTCAGAGTTGATTTCAAAACCACCCTCTACGATTTCCATCACTTTAGGCGAATCGCCCACGACAATCAAGGCGCCCGTTTTGGCCCGCAGAATATTTTCCAGCCCTTCGCGCAACGGCGTGCCCGGAGCCACTATTTTCAGTGCCTGTACCAGTTCGCGGTCCACCCGCTCCTCTTTCATCTGCCCATTCCCCCTAAAGACCAGTCTAATGCTTCTGCTACCGTCCCTACTTCTATTATTTCCAACTCGGCCGGGCCTTCCGGTTTTTGCCCCGAAGGCACCACTGCCCGTTTAAATCCGATCCTGGCGGCTTCCTGCAAGCGTTTTTCCATCTGGTTTACCCGCCGCACCTCACCTGTCAAGCCCACTTCCCCGATAATTACCATCTCGGGGTCTACCGACCGCTCTCGCCAGCTGGAGGCCAGCGCTACCGCTACCCCCAGATCCACCGCCGGTTCCGTCAGCTTCAAACCACCAGCCACATTAACAAAGGCATCCATGTGGCTCAACTGCATGCCCAGGCGCTTTTCCAGCACCGCCAGCAGCAACGCCACCCGCTGATAATCCAGCCCCGAGGTCATGCGGCGAGGGTTGGCCAGATTGCCTGGCGATATCAGAGCCTGGATTTCCACCAGAATAGGACGGCTGCCCTCCATAGCCACCACTACCACAGAACCCGGTTCGCCAACAGGGCGCTGGGCCAGCAATAGCCCCGAGGGGTTACTGACATCAATCAGTCCACTGCCGGTCATTTCGAACAGGCCCAGCTCATTGGTGGAGCCAAAGCGGTTTTTCACTGCCCGCAACAGGCGGTAATTCTGGTGACGTTCTCCCTCAAAATACAGGACAGTATCCACCATATGCTCAAGTACCCGCGGTCCCGCCAGAGCTCCTTCTTTTGTGACATGACCTACAATCAGAGTGGCAATCTCCCTGCCCTTGGCCAGATCCAGCAAGAGTCCGGTACAATGCCGCACCTGACTGACACTGCCCGGAGCGGAGGTAATTTCCCGGCTGTGCACGGTCTGGATGGAATCGATAATCACCGCCTGCCAATCCTGGCCGGCATCTACTGCCGTCAGGATATCCTCCAGGCAGTTTTCCGCCGCTGCCAGCACCTGCGGCCCCTCCACTCCCAGCCGTTCCGCCCGCATCCGCAACTGGCTCAGCGACTCTTCCGCAGAAATATACAACACCGGGCCCTTTTGGGCCAGATATCCAGCTGCCTGCAGAAGCAAAGTGGATTTACCGATACCGGGGTCACCTCCTACCAGCACCAGGGAACCCCGCACCAGTCCACCTCCTAACACCCGGTCCAGCTCAGCCAGACCGGTAGCAGCCCGTTCCTGCTTCTCTGTTTTGATCTGGGGCAGCGGCACCGGAATGATCTTTTTTCCACTTGTTGCTGTTCTGGTTTCCTGACGCACTTCCTCCACCAGGCTATTCCACTCACCGCAACCAGGACAGCGTCCCAGCCAGCGCAGTTCCACCTGACCGCAATTCTGGCAAACATACCGCGTTTTTTCCCGTTTCAAGGCCCGGCCTCCCTGTTTCCTGATACCATAATATTATACCATTGTTTTACTCTTGCTAACAAGAAGGATGAGCGGTAAAAATTGTCTCTGGTTTTGTCAAATTGAACGGGGATTTGTCGAATTTTTGTGGTAAATTTTGGTTGTTTTTTGTTTGTGATATGATTTGTTTAAGGCGATATATCAAAGATTATGCTAAATATGGAGCCAATAATATTTGGCCTTCTGTTAACTGATGGGGAATGGACTATTATTCCTCATCCAGTTTAGTGCTATCCCTTTCCAAATCAGACTTGTCAGGGCCTGCACCTGATCAACTCATTCCTTCAGGGGCAAGCCCTTATGGTGGAAGTAATTAATTTAAAGAAAGGAGAAGGCCAAATGAAAAAGAGAGCTTATTTTATAGCTCTGAGTTTAGGTTTACTTGTGGTTTCAGTTTCTTTCACGGGCATTTTTGCTGATGAAAACAAACAAGTAACTTCTCTGGTAAAAATGGTCAATGACAATAAACTAATTAAAGATCCTGATAAAGTTGTATTTAAAGTAAATGGAAAACCTGTTTTAGCTAGAGAATTTGTTAAGGAGAAAAATTTACTTATTTATCTTGCTAAAATAAACGGGAGCGCATTTCCCTCTGAACATGATGTCATAAATTCACTAGCAAAACGTGAAGCATTGTATCAAAAAGCAGTTGAATTAGGTTTGGAAGCTACTGATAACGAGGTTAGAGAATTTGTAAAGCAACAAAGGTCAAAATTTGAAGAATATGACCCAAATGCCACTGGCAAAGAATTAATTGAAGCTGAGATAAAGGCTACCGGTTTAACGGCAGATGAATATTGGGAACGTACAATTCCTGAGTACAAAAAAATCTTAACTCTAAGCAAATTATCCGATTATTATCTTAAACAATTAGGACCACTAAATTTAGAAAACCCTAATAATGTAGAGAAAATTAAATATTTTTAGATCAAGAATTTGATAAAATAGCTAGAGAAACAACTATTAAAATTGTAAAATAGCGCTCCTTGAGGTAGGAATTTTTCCAACCTCTTTATGTCTTTATACCTGAGAGAACAAATTACCAGGAGGTCTGTTAATAATGCCAATAAAAGGTGATTATAAACAATATACTGACCCTGAGGAGCAAGCAAAAATGATGGGAAATTTTTTGGGTAGTTTTCTCAATAGTTCTAAGATCCCTATTGGACTTAAATGGTTAGGCTGGTTTTTGCTCCTCTGCTCCAGTATATTTTTTCCCTTCGTTATCATCAAAGATCTTCTTAGTGGAGGTCTGGAGATATTTTTATTAGTACCGGTATTGTTTCAATGGGTATTGGTTTATTATATTTTAAAGAAACTATTAAGATAGCAAGTAACAGTTACAGCCGGTGGAGAGTTTCACCGGCTGTAAAAGTTTATACTTTGGCTTTGTCGAATCAAAGCTGAAATTGGCGAATTTTTGTGGAAAAAAATGGTTGATCTTTTTTTTTTATATATTATAATTTGTTCAGGGCGCCCAGATATAAAATTTGGGAGGTGTGTCTATTGAAAAAGATTGTTCTTTATAAAAATCTTCTAGTAGTAATAATGCTTGTGCTTGTGCTTGTACTTGGAATGAATATACAATCTGCATCTGCTTATTTCACTCTACCTTATCGTTGGCCAGATAATATTTTTTATTATAAGATTGATAGCAGTGCTAACGATCTCACTAGCCTTATTTCGAACGCTGCCAATTCTTGGAACACAACGACACCTGTTTCTATTTCTAATTCCTCAACTGGAGAAATCCTTATTAAAAAGGTTAATGATTCAACCGTAACCTGGTCGGGTAAAACAAACCTATATGTTGGTTCTATCGGGGGAAAATATTATTATAATCAAGGTATTGTTCAGATTAACCAAGCTAAAATAGGGAGTTATACTTCACTACAAAAACAAGGTGTAATAGCACATGAATTTGGCCATGTTATTGCCCTTGCCGATGATAATGGCTATCTGTTATACGGCGATCCAAAAGTTCTTATGCTTGGTTATGACTCCGAAAGACATAAATTAGGTATCTATACACCACAATCTGTTAATAAATATGTGCCAGGTGTAGGTTATGTTTATGGTGATATTGAAGGTGCAAACTATCTGTATTAACTATAAGGAGATGTGAAAGATGAAGGCTAAACCATTATTATTTATTGGGTTGCTGAGCTTACTAATAGTATCAGGTGTTATTAATTCTGAGAATTCAAAAAAACCTATGATTATATCTCATGCTAGCTGGGTTAAATATTATCCTGACGTAAAATCCCTGGTAGAAGATGCCGATGTAATTGTCGAAGGAGAGGCTGAGTCAATAAAATCCTACCCGCGTTTTGATGAGCTTGATATTGCTACAGATGTCTATTTCAATGTCTCAAAGTGGTACAAAGGTTCAGAGCCTAAATCAAGAAATAAGATAATCATTGAACAGGACGGAGGAGTATATAAGGGAGTCACCAGTAAACTGGACAAAGTTGAAATAATGGAACCTGGCAAAAAATATCTGCTCTTTTTGCATTACTCTCCGGAAGAAGATAAGTATGCTGTCTTAACTGGTTGGCAAGGTCAATTTAAACTTGGCTTTTTTAAGGCAGAAAATCCAGAACCAGCCCGCTCCATGGATAAAGATAAACTATATGACGAAATAGCAAGACACAGCCGGCGGTAATTAACCACCGGCTGTAATTCTTTAAGCCTTTTTTCTGAAGGTCAGCTTGCCGTCTTCCGCATCTACGATAACGGTATCCCCTAAGGCAAAGGTCCCTTTCAGCAGTTCTTCTGACAACTGGTCTTCCACCATACGCTGGATAGCCCGGCGCAAGGGTCTTGCCCCAAAGGCAGGATCATAGCCCTTCTTCACCAGCACTTCTTTGGCTGCCGGTGTCACTTCAACCTGTACGCCGAAGTCCTGCAAGCGCTTGTTCAAGGCAGCCAGCATCAAATCTACGATTTGCTGGATATGTTCTTCCTCCAGCGGGTGGAAAACGATAATTTCATCAATTCGGTTCAGGAACTCCGGCCGGAAAGTGTGCTTCAACTGGTCCATCAGCTTATCCTTCATTTTCTCATAAGCATCTCGCTTATCTTCAGCTTCTCCGGCTTTAAAGCCCAGGGAGGCTTCCTTCTTGATCAGGTTGGCTCCCACATTGGAGGTCATGATTACCACCGTGTTGCGGAAGTCTACCGTCCGCCCTTTACCGTCGGTGAGGCGGCCATCTTCCAGCACCTGTAACAGGACATTGAATACATCGGGATGGGCTTTTTCCATTTCATCCAGCAATACCACTGAGTAGGGCTTACGTCGTACCGCTTCAGTCAGCTGGCCCCCTTCATCATAACCCACATATCCGGGAGGGGCCCCCACCAGCCGGGCCACGGTGTGCTTTTCCATATATTCGGACATATCCAGGCGGATCATGGCATCTTCATCCCCGAACAGGGCCTCTGCCAGGGCTTTGGCCAGCTCCGTCTTACCGACACCGGTGGGGCCCAGGAAGATGAAGGAACCGATAGGTCGCTTGGGATCCTTTAGCCCGGCTCTTGCCCGCCGGATGGCCCTGGCGACTGCTGACACCGCCTCTTCCTGACCGATTACCCGTTGATGCAGAATTTCCTCCATTTTCAACAGGCGATCACTTTCTTCCTCAGCCAGTTTCTTCACCGGAATGCCGGTCCAGCTGGCTACGATATGAGCGATTTCATCAGCTGTTACGGTAGCCCCTTCGCCCTGATTCCGTTGCCGCTGCCAGTTCTGTTTCAAATCCTCCAGTTCCTGGCGCAACTGCTGTTCCTTATCCCGCAGTTCAGCAGCTTTTTCAAACTCCTGGGCCAACACCGCTGCTTCTTTTTCCTTGCGGATATTTTCCAGTTCCTGTTCCTTATCTTTCAAATCCGGCGGTGCAATATAGGTCTGCAACCTAACCCGGGAAGCAGCCTCATCGATCAGGTCGATAGCCTTATCGGGCAGGAAACGGTCAGTAATATAGCGGTCGGACAGCTTGACTGCTGCTTCCAGAGCTTCATCGGAGATTTTTACCCGATGGTGAGCTTCATAGCGATCCCGCAAGCCCTTCAGGATTTCCAGGGCTTCTTCAACCGTAGGTTCATTGACCATAATGGGCTGGAAGCGACGTTCCAGAGCCGGATCCTTTTCTATGTGCTTTCGATATTCGTCCAGAGTAGTCGCACCAATGCACTGCAGCTCGCCCCGGGCCAACGCCGGTTTAAGGATATTGGCTGCATCGATAGCTCCCTCTGCCGCACCGGCTCCAATTAATGTATGCAGTTCATCAATGAAGAGGATAATATTACCGGCCTGCCGGATTTCCTCCATCACTTTCTTCAGCCGTTCTTCGAACTCACCCCGATACTTGGAGCCAGCCACCACTGAAGATAAGTCCAGAGTTACTACTCGTTTATCTGCCAGAGTTTCCGGCACCTTGCCTTCTATAATCCGCTGGGCCAGACCTTCAGCAATTGCTGTCTTACCAACCCCCGGTTCACCGATTAACACCGGATTGTTTTTTGTGCGTCGGCTCAGGACCTGCACAACCCGCTCAATTTCCTTTTCTCTGCCCACAACCGGGTCAATTTTGCCATCCCGGGCCAGAGCTGTCAAATCCCGGCCGAATTCATCCAGGGTAGGGGTCTTAACATTTTTGCCGCCAGCCGCTTTGCCTTTACCATTTCCCGCCTTGACTCCAGGAGCAGCTCCATGGCCACTTAAAAGCAACAATACCTGTTCTCTTACTTTTTGCAAGTCAGCACCCATACTCTGTAATACCTGGGCTGCTACTCCTTCTCCCTCTTTGATTAATCCCAGTAAAATATGTTCTGTACCAATGTAGTTATGACCCAGGTTACGCGCTTCCTCAAAGGCTAATTCCAGCACCTTTTTGGCACGAGGAGTTAAGGCTATCGCTCCATGAGCTGGCCCTTCTCCCCGTCCTGTCAACTCTTCTACTTCTTTCCTCACTTGTTCTAAACTAATACCCATTGCTTCCAAAGCTCTGGCTGCAATTCCTTCTCCTTCACGAATCAGGCCTAAAAGCAATTGTTCAGTGCCAACATAGTTAACATTTAGACGCCTTGCTTCTTCCTGAGCCAGCAACAATACCTTTTGTGCCCTTTCAGTAAACCTGTTAAACATCTTTAACCACCTCCATTTAATCCTTTTAATCTTTCACTTCACACAGTTTTAGTCTTTCCCTGATCAGTTTGGCCCGGCGAACATCTCGCTCCATCGGGGATAATTCTTTCCCGGCCAGTTTTTGCAAATAAGCCGGACGCATTAGTACCATCAGCTCATTCAAAACAGTAGATTCCACTCCCTGTAACAAGCCCAGATCCACACCCAGGCGCACATTGGATAACAAGTTAATGGCCTCCTGGGAGGTAATCATCTGGGCATATCTTAGTATGCCATAGCTGCGCCAGATTTTATCACTGAGCTGTTCGCCCCATTCTTGGCGCAATCTTTCCCGGGCTTGCCGTTCCTGCTGGATAATCTGTTTAACTACCGCCAGCAGGTTGTTAATAATTTCTTCTTCACTGCGCCCCAGAGTAATCTGGTTAGAAATCTGGAATATGTTTCCGGCTGCTTCTGTTCCTTCACCGTAGAGGCCCCGGACCGTCAGCCCAAACTGGCCAATAGCATTGACCAAACCGCCAATTTGTTTTGTCAGTACCAGACCGGGCAAGTGCATCATCACTGATGCCCTTAAGCCAGTACCGACATTGGTCGGACAGGCAGTCAAATAGCCTCTTTTTTCATCATAGGCTATATCCAGAGTCTGTTCCAGCCCGTCATCCAATTTATTAGCCAACTCCCAGGCTTCAGTGACTTTCAAACCTGGTAGCAAAACTTGCAAGCGCAGATGATCCTCTTCATTAACCATAATGCTTATGGTTTCATCATCACTGAGGACGACAGCCCCAAAACGGCTTTTGGTGGCGTGCTGGGGACTGATTAAATGTTTTTCCACCAGGATTTCCCGTTCATTCGGAGACAATTCATCCAGACGGGTAAACTCAAGTTTTGGCCATTTCTTTTCATTATTCATTTTTTCTACCGCCAGTCTGACACCAGCTAAAACTTTATTTCCATCTTCCTCCTGCATCCGATGCGGAAAAGGAGTACCTTCCAGGTTACGGGCCAACCGAACCCGGGAACTGAGGACTATATCCCCTTCCGGACCTTTGCCATTCATCCAGCGACTTAATGCATTATTAATGATATCCCTGAGGGACATATTATTTCACCTCCCGCTGTTCTAGTTCCCTAATTTGATCTCGCAACTTAGCTGCTTTTTCAAACTCTTCACGAGCCACTGCTTGCTGCAGTTCCTGGCGTAACTTCTCAATTTCGCGCTTAATTTTCAAACTACCACCCCGTCGAGCTGGTACCTTGCCTGTATGCCGGGGGGCCCCATGAATTTGGCGCACCACATTATCCACCTGGTGGCTAAAAGCCTCATAGCACTGACTGCAACCAAAAAGCCCTCCCTGAGCAAATTCAGCGTAAGTCATGCCACAATTGGGGCACTGGTGGCCAGTCTCACTCCTTTTCGGAACTGTTAATTCCTTGAAAACTCCTCCGAGCAAATTGAAGAAATCCGTTTGCCCAAATTTAAACTCCCCCAGTTCACTGGCACACTGCTGACATAAATTCAGTTCAGTCTTTTCACCATTGATTATTTTCGTAACATGTACGGTAGCCGGTTTAGCATGACAACGTTCACAGATCATCATCATAACCCCCTTTGGTCACATGTTTTATTAATCCCATCAATGCAGCTTTTAATAACCGTGCTCGCCACATATCGCGCTCCGGTAAACGCATATCCAGAGTTTGCCGATCAAGGATGCTGAGCAAGATAGCCATTTCTCTGGTATTTATTATTCCGTCGTTGGCAAGACGATAAATAATATCCTCCGCCTGGCGCTGGCTAATCTGCGATCCTACAAAGTGGTCAAGCTCAGTAAGCAGCTTATTTTCCTCAGGCAACTGTATTCTCAAGATTCGTATATATCCACCACCGCCCCGGCGGCTTTCTACGATAAATCCTCGCTCCCTCGTAAACCGGGTACTGATTACATAATTGATTTGCGAAGGCACACAATTAAATCTGGCTGCCAGTTCATTGCGCTGTAATTCAACCGCTCCTCCAGCTGCTGCAAGTTTCTCCATGATATATTGCTCAATATAATCACTAAGAGAACTCATACTATCACCTCCACCTCTAGTATGCCCCGCTATCTTGATTTTACTTTGACTTTCTTTGACTTTCAATTTGTAAAATTATCCTTTAATACAATTCATGCAACAATATCCCTCTCATTTGCTATATTTCTCATTATTTCTTTGTTTTTCATTTTTTATTGTCACAAATAAAATACCCACCAAGCATTTCTGCTTGATGGGTTAACTCGTGTCCGGCAGCGACCTACTCTCCCAGGACCCTGCGGTCCAAGTACCATCGGCGCTGGTGGGCTTAACTGCCGTGTTCGGTATGGGTACGGGTGTTGCCCCACCGCCATTGCCACCGGACTATTCT
>NZ_FUXM01000045.1 GCF_900167165.1 Carboxydocella sporoproducens DSM 16521
GGAGCCGTGGTCTAGTCTGGTCTAGGATGCCTGCCTGTCACGCAGGAGGTCGCGGGTTCGAATCCCGTCGGCTCCGCCAGGTTCAAATCATGCCACGGTAGCTCAGTTGGTAGAGCAGAGGACTGAAAATCCTCGTGTCGGCGGTTCGATTCCGTCCCGTGGCACCAGCATGCGGAAGTGGCTCAGTGGTAGAGCATCGCCTTGCCAAGGCGAGGGTCGCGGGTTCGAATCCCGTCTTCCGCTCCAGTCTTTGCGGAGAGATGGCCGAGTAGGTCGAAGGCGGTCGCCTGCTAAGCGACTATACGGGCTAAAACCCGTATCGAGGGTTCGAATCCCTCTCTCTCCGCCACTAGCGCCCGTAGCTCAGTGGATAGAGCGCAGGTCTCCGGAACCTGGCGCGTAGGTTCGATTCCTACCGGGCGCACCATAGTATGGGTGTAAAACATGCCACTATAGCTCAGTAGGTAGAGCGCATCCTTGGTAAGGATGAGGTCACCGGTTCAATCCCGGTTAGTGGCTCCACTCTATCACCTGCCGAAGTGGCGGAATTGGCAGACGCACCAGACTCAAAATCTGGCGTGGTTACCCCACGTGCGAGTTCGAGTCTCGCCTTCGGCACCAGTTTTAATATGGCAGTGTAGCTCAGGGGCTAGAGCAATCGGTTCATACCCGATGTGTCGTAGGTTCGAATCCTACCACTGCTACCAGCATGCGGAAGTGGCGGAACCGGCAGACGCGCACGTTTGAGGGGCGTGTGGGGAAACCCGTGAGGGTTCAAGTCCCTCCTTCCGCACCAACATGGTGACCGTCGCCAAGTGGTTAAGGCACAGGGTTGTGGCCCCTGCATGCGTGGGTTCGACTCCCATCGGTCACCCCATCTTATGCCGGAGTGGCGGAACAGGCAGACGCACGGGACTTAAAATCCCGCGGGCCAAAAGCCCGTACCGGTTCAAGTCCGGTCTCCGGCACCACCCCTTCCCTCTTACCTAAACTGCGAAACCCCTGCCGGATAAGCAGGGGCTTTTAATATATTGCTTAATGAAAGAAAGCGGCTACAAGGCCGCTTTTTCTAATTAAGGGCAACAGTCACAGGGCTGGCTAAAGCCCGCACAGCCACCGGGCTGAGTGGGCTCTGGTAGTTCAATGCACTGTTCAGTACATACTGGCAGGCAAACGATAGCATTTGCATCGGCTTCAGCAAAGATCTTCTTTTGAACTTCGACATGAATAGCATTGACAGGAGCATTATTAATTTGAATTACTGTAAATACAGCTTTACAACAACGTATATCTTCGATTATGCCACATACATTAAATTCTGGTGGGGTACAAACAATACAGCCGCCTGGCACAACATTGGCTGGTATGCAGACAGTAACGTTAAATGTACCAGTTGCCATTCCAATTCCACCAGAATAAGTAAACACGACTGTAACCGTATACTGTACTTTTAAACAAAACTCTAACCCATCATAAGTCGCTTCAGTAACGCTGACATTGGCAACTCCACAGTGAATTGGACAGGCATCATCAGGAATTGGCTGTCCTTCATTAAATGTTGTCAAATCATGTTCATTACACTCACATCCCCGGGCCCAGGCACATACTTTCCGCATAATGACCGGGATACACTGAGTAGCTGGAACCTGACGTTCGCTCATTATATATACCTCCTTTTGCCTAATCACTCGTTCCTATACCAAAATATGCTGGAAAAAAAGAAAAGTGCCGCCTAACAGCAGCACTGTTAAAAATGCACCCCGTTCCCATTTATTCCTGGGCAAAATGCTCGGTAAACATCATGCCATAGGGACCGCCTTTAATGATCCCTACACCATAGTGAGTATATTTAGGATTGAGAATATTGGCCCTGTGGCCAGCACTATTCATAAAATTATTATGGGCTCTCTCCGTAGCCCAGGTACCTGCTATGTTCTCCCCTGCTGCCAGATATTTCACGCCAACGGCCCCCATCATGGCCCATGGAGCGCCATATACAGGTGAGATATGGCCAAAATAGTTGTTTTTAATTAAATCGAGACTTTTTAGCCGGGCGGTAATCGTCAGACGATAATCGAATTTTAGCGGGGCAATCCCTACTTTCACCCGTTCTTGATTAATTAACTCCAGGAGTTTTTGTTCATCCTGGGTTAGGGGATAAAGTACCCTGGATACATCCAGCTTACTCCCTGCTGGTGCAAGAAAACCGTTATTTGCTTGTGTTACTGCTGGACTAGGAACAGTATTTTGCACAATCGAAGGTGCAGGAACAGCAGCGTTATTCTGATTAATTAAGTACGAAATAACCCTGCTATCAGCAACCCCATTAGGATAAACTCCCATTTGTTTTTGAACTGCTTTTACAGCAAGATAGGTAGTAAAGTCAAAATATTCATCAGGGGTTTTGGTGAAAAAGCCTTTGTCCACTAATAATTGTTCCAGAACTTTTATTTCCGGTGCATTTTGATAGATGCGATAAGGTGCATTGGCCGTTAAAATTTCCAAATCATTAGCCCAGGCTACTGAGGAAAACATAAGCAGGCTTATCAAGATTGCTACGATTAATTTACTAATTTTTTTCATAAAATACCCCTCCTTAATGTATGTTTTATATATTCTTCATCAAGGAGGGGATTCCTTTCAGTAATTTTTAGCAGCAAAGGTATTGAATTGCCAGTTGAATCTCGGGCTGCTCAGAAAGGGATTGAATTTTTTCCCACTGGTCTTCACCCTCCACCCAGGGCACAAGGAAAACGGGTATATTGCTTAAATGTTCTTTAATATATTGTTTGTTCATTTCAGCTAGTTCTTGATTGCTAGGCGTGGCTCCTGAAAGTATGATCGCTGCTACTTCTAGCTGTCTATTTTGTATCGCCTCCACTGTTAAGAGAGTATGGTTAATCGTCCCAAGGGCTGCTCTTCCGACAACAATCACTGGAGCTTTCAACTCACTGGCCCAATCAGCGACCAGTTGCCCGGGAAAATAAGGTACCAGCCATCCCCCTGCCCCTTCCACAAATAATATATCAAACTTACCTCGTAATTTGTCGATTTCGTTGATTATTTCCATTTTATCTATGAATGCTTCATGCTTATTGATAGCAAAAGCAGGAGCAATTGCTTCCAAAAAACTGTAAGTTAGGACTTCTTGCCCTTCCAAACCGGAAATTCTAGTGAGTATGCCGGCATCACTTGCTGACCACTCATCAACCCCGGATTGCAATGGTTTATATCCTCCTGCTTCCATCCCCCTTTTTCGCATTGCCCTAATCAGGCTAGCGGTAATTAAAGTTTTGCCGACTTCGGTATCTGTCCCGGTTACAAAAAACATTTTCCCCATTATATCACCCCTATCTGTTTCCCCGACTCATAAAGGGCTTGCAACAGCATCTCTATATCGCTGTCACTATGAGTCGCCATCAAAGTCACGCGCAACCGACTGCTGCCATCTGGTACAGTTGGTGGTCTCACTCCTGGAGCAATAATACCTCTCTTAAACAGTTCCCGGGCCAACTGCATGGTCTTGGCTGAGGAACCGATAATAATAGGTATAATCGGTGTAATGCCATCTGGGACATCGTAACCCAGCTTCCTTATCTGGGCTCTGACTTCTATCGCCAGATACCGTAATCGATTGCGGCGCCAGGCCTCGACTTTAATTAGTTTCACAGCCTGCAAAGCCGCCCCTACAACGGCTGGAGGTAAGGCAGTGGAAAAAATGAAAGAGCGACATTTATTGATTAGATATTCCTTTACAATGTTTCTTGTAGCCACAAATCCTCCCTCAGCAGCCAGGGCCTTGCTTAAAGTACCCATATGTAACAAAACCTCTTCCGGTGAAAGGGAATATTCTGCCACCGTTCCAGAACCATCAGGCCCCAAGACCCCGGTACCGTGGGCGTCATCTACCATTAACATGGCTCCATATCGCTGACAGCTCTTGACAATCTCAGGCAAAGGGGCTAAATCACCGTCCATACTAAAAACTCCATCAGTAACAACCAGTATCCGTCTGTACAGCTTATAGTTCTCTTTTAGCAGCTGCTCCAGGTGTTTATAGTCATTGTGTTTATAAATAACTACCTTAGCCTTACTCAACCGGCAGCCATCAATTATACTGGCATGATTGAGTTCATCACTTATAATCAAGTCTTCTTTTCCTACCATGGTAGAAATAATCCCTATATTGGCCATATAACCTGTACCAAAAAGCAAAGCATTCTCCTGCTTTTTTAACTCAGCCAGAGCCTGTTCTAGTTGTCCCTGCAAAGCATTGGCTCCATAAAGCAGCCGGGATCCACCTGTACCAGTACCATACTGGCGTACAGCCTCCTGACAGGCATTGACTACTTTCTCCTCTGTTGTCAAACCCAGATAGTTATTAGAACAAAAGAGCAGTTTTTCGCCATCAGCAGTCTGCACATGCGGTTGGGCAGCACTATAAAGGGGTTTAATCTCTCTGTATAATTCCCTCTCTCTAAGTAAGGCTAGTTCTTGCTCTATCCATTCCATTCACATCATCTCCTAGCCTTCAGTAACCTGAATGATACTGGCCTTTATTATTTCTAACATCTCCTGCAGCTGTTCATCATTGGAGACCAGTGGCGGCATAAAAACGATATTGTTGCCTAAAGGTCTAGTAATCAGACCCTTTTTTCGTGCTGCCAAACAGGTTTTAATTCCCATCTTCTCCTGCCAATC
This sequence comes from Carboxydocella sporoproducens DSM 16521, assembly GCF_900167165.1. Lineage (NCBI taxonomy): Bacteria > Bacillati > Bacillota > Clostridia > Eubacteriales > Clostridiales Family XVI. Incertae Sedis > Carboxydocella > Carboxydocella thermautotrophica. Next base: position 4,702 of record NZ_FUXM01000045.1, read on the forward strand.
ATAGGGTTCTTTCGTCAGTTTATCCCGAACCAGTTCAATCCCAACCATCAGACCCGCCTGTCGGATATCCCCGACATGGGGCAGTTCATTGAATTCGGCCAAGACCTTTTTAACTACTCCAGCTTTTCTTGCTGCTTCAGTTACCAAATTATGCTTTTTCAGTAATTCCAGGCTGGCCAGGGCCACAGCACACCCCAACTGATTTCCTGTATAGGAATGGCCATGGAAGAAGGTTTTCATTTCAGCATAGTCACCATAAAAAGCGTCATAGACTTTTTGGGTAGCCAGGGTTACAGCTAAAGGCATATACCCACCTGTCAGGCCTTTGGAAATGGCCATCAAGTCAGGGGACACACCATCATGATTAACTGCCCACAGTGCCCCGGTACGCCCAAATCCGGTGGCAACTTCATCGCAAATCATTAAAACATCATATCGATCACATAATTCCCTTACTTTTTTCACATAACCGGGCGGCTGAGTGATCATACCAGCAGCTCCCTGAATTACGGGTTCAATTACACAACCTGCCAGTTCATGGGCATGTTCGGCAAAAGCTTTTTCCAGAGCCTGTTCACATTCCTTCTCGCATTGACCAGCCTTTGCTCCAAAGGGGCAACGGTAACAATAAGGAGCAGCCACCTTTATCGTAGGAAATAACAGGTCCCTGTACGTGCCATGGTATAGATCAATTCCCCCCACACTAACAGCTCCAATGGTATCACCATGATAAGCATTCATCAGGGTTAGAAATTTGTTTTTCTCCGGTCTTGGATTTGGACACTGCCGCCAGTAATGAAAGGCCATTTTCACCGCAACTTCGACAGCAGTAGAACCATTATCGGAGTAAAAAACCTTGACTAAACCTGGAGGAGCAATTTCCACCAGTTCGCGAGCCAGCAGGGTTGCTGGAATATTACCATAACCCAGGTAACTACTATGGGCGATCTTCCCTAATTGATCAATAATAGCATCATTCAGCTCTTTTACATTATGTCCATGAATATTAACCCAGATAGAGGAAAAAGCATCATAATACTCCCGACCTTCGGTATCGTACAGCTTTACTCCTTCCCCTCTGGCAACTATTATAATCTCTTCTTCCAGCCAGTCCTTCATTTGGGTAAAAGGATGCCAGACATACTGTTTATCCCACTGAGCCAGTTGATCATAGGAATAGGTCATTGCACTACTCCTCCTTTTGCAAAATCGGTACGCCTCCAATCAAGCAGGGTACTTCTCGAAGCCAGTGTAGCACTGACTCTATCTGCTCCTCTTTCTCGATCCAGAATACCCTGCCTCCTCCTTTTCCTATGGGCTTAAAGTTAGGCAAACGACAATATCCCAATCTGGATGAAGCTACATAGCCGGTGGTATATTCAGGGTTATCAGACCAGCACAGTTCCGCCACTATCCCCGGACAGGCATTTACTTTACTGGCCAGAGCCAGGGCCTCGCTTAACCGCGTGTTAATCAGGCCAGCGCAGGTGAGCATTTCCCGTAACTGCTGATAAGTTGTCTGGTTCCAGCCAAATTTGGTCGCCCTGACATTTTCCCTTACAACCCGGTTAGAGTCCAGTGCTACCACCCAGGCTCCCCGTATATCCTGAGGAGGATTTTCCAGCAGCTGAAAGGCGGAGTTAATCTGTCGCTGTGTAATTCCGTTTCGGCCCAGCAATTCAGTTGCGAGTTTTCGAGCATCAACCGTAGTTGCAGGGTAAAATAACTTAACTGGCAGTAGCGAAACTTCTTGTACTCTTTCATCAATTTTTTCAACAGTGATCTGAAGAAAGTCCCATTTCCCTTTTTCATGGTTACTGGCTTTTTGCCAGAAGTAAAAAAGGCGGTCTTCAATTTCTGTTTCTGGCACCAGATCTTCAGCTCCGGATATGTGCCTTCCGCCCTTTTCATGAGGCCCTCCAGCAGCTGCCCGCATACGAATTGAATACCAGTTCATCAGAGGTTCACCTCAGATTTTCAGGCCTAAATCCTTGATCATCTGCAAATCTGTTTCTACTTCTCTGCCCTGGGTTGTCAGATAGTGACCAATCAGCATGCCGTTCAAGCCCGCCATCAGCCCCAATGCTTGCATGTCCCGCAAATTCACTTCCCTGCCACCGGCATATCTAATGTTTTTGGTCGGTAAGATAAAGCGGAAAATGGCAAAAGTTTTAATTACCTCTAAGGGTGACATAAGGGGTCGTCCTTCCAGTTTGGTGCCTTTAATAGGATTGAGAACATTAATGGGTATAGCGTCTACATCCAGTTCTTTTAATGTAAAAGCAAATTCAATTCTCTGGGCCATCGATTCCCCCATACCGATAATGCCTCCACAACAAACTTCCATCCCCGCCTTTTTTACATTTTTAATGGTAGCGATTCTCTCTTCATAAGTATGAGTAGTGACAATTTGGGGGAAGAAACTGCGAGCTGTTTCCAGATTATGATTATAACGGGTAACCCCAGCTTCCCTGAGCATCTGGGCCGCCTTTTCGCTTAATGTACCCAGGCAGGCACAAAGTTGTAAACTGATTTCTTGACGCAACCGTCTATAAATATCCAGTATCTTTAAGAAAAGCGGATCATTTTCATCCATTCCCAATCCAGCTGTAACCAAGTCGAAGTGGTGAGCACCAGCTGCTTCCATTGCTTTAGCTTTGGCAATTATCTCTTCTTCATTGAGCATCTCTACCGGAGTAATGTTGGTATGATGATGGGCAGACTGAGCACAAAAAGCACAGTCCTCTGAACATCTTCCGGTTTTTACGCTGATGATAGAACAGAGATCCACCTTATCCCCGGCGAACTTTTCCCTGATTTTGGCTGCCATGGCAGCCAGTACTTGAATGTCTGCCCCTTCTGCCCGGGCAAGTTCCATCGCTTCCTCAAAAGAAATTTCCTGACCATCTAATACCTTTTTGGCTAATTCAATAATTCGGTTAAACATCCAGAACCCTCCCTTTCTCTTTACTGTTATATTAAAGGGTGAAACCGGATATGTCAACCTGTTTTCAAAATATAGTTAACAAAAAACCACCCGCCGAACTGCGGGTGGTAAAAGCTTATCTTCCTTTTCTTTCGAAAGGCTCCCCTAGAGCTGCAGGCGGGGTGGCCCGGCCGATAACTCCAGCTAGAGCAATCATAGTGATGATATAAGGTGTAATCTGGACCAATTCGGTCGGGATAGAATAACCTTGCAAGCGTTGCTGCAAAGTATCAGTAAAGCCAAACAATAAACTGGCCCCAAAAGCACCAAAGGGTGTCCATTTACCGAAGATCAGGGCTGCCAGAGCTATAAAGCCACGACCAGCAGTCATGTTCTTAACAAAAACATTCAGCTCCCCGATGGAAAGGCTGGCTCCTGCCAATCCAGCCAGAGCACCACTGATAATAACAGCGATATAGCGAATTTTAGGAACACTAATACCCAGTGTATCAGCAGCTTTGGGATATTCCCCTACCGAACGCAATCTTAAACCGAAAGGAGTATAGTACAGCAAATAATGAGTAACTACAAGTACAATTAAACCGAAGTAAACGACAGGGTTAAAAGGTCCCCAACTGGGCAGCTTATTAACCTGCGGAGTTGTCCCTGCTACATTGAAAATTACCTGGAGCAGAAATAGAGTCGCCCCAACCGCAAGCAAATTTATAGCTGTACCGCTAACAACCTGGTTTGCCCTATATTTAATAGAAACAACAGCATGAATCAGGCCCATGATGGCCCCTACCAGAACAGCGCCGAACAGACCAATCCAGGCACTACCGGTAAAATAAGAGAACACTACTGCTGCAAAGGCACCTGAGAGCATCATACCTTCCAGGGCGATATTTACAACCCCGGAGCGCTCAGAGTAAAGGCCTCCTAAAGCTGCAATCAACAAAGGGGTCGCCGCTATTAATGTCGCTCTAATGATATCCCAAATGGTAGTCAAGTCCATTAGGCTTCGCCTCCCTTCAGCTTCGGCAGGAAGCTTCTTACAATCTGATCAGCAGCAACAAAGAAGATTATAATGGCTTGAATTACAACGATCAGGTCAGCAGGTACTCGTGTTGCCATATTCATGTATTGGCCACCATTCGCCAGAGCTCCGAAAAGCAGGGCAGAAAACAATACTCCTACCGGGTGATTCTTGCCCAGCAATGCTACTGCAATCCCCTCGAAACCATAGCCAGGCGAGAAATTGGAAATATAGGCCCGGTGGAAACCGAGTACCCGTTCAGCTCCGGCTAAACCAGCCAGCACGCCAGAAATAGTCATGGCAAGGATAATCATTTTCTTAACATTGATACCACCATATTCAGCAGCCAGGGGGTTCAAGCCTACCGCTCTAATTTCATAACCGGTTACAGTCTTCCAGAGCAAATACCATACCACCACCAGAGCCACCAGAGCTAAAAAGAAACCCACATTCATCTTAGAACGAGTCCAGTTGTTGGTCAGCTCCTGGATTGTAGCTAACGCTGCCGAAGGGGCAACATCAGGAGTACGGGGGACCTGTCCGGGGGCCTGAAAGATTTTTACATAATAGGCAGCAATACCGTAAGCAATATAGTTCATCATAATGGTATTAATAACTTCATGCACACCCAGTTTCGCTTTCAAATAACCGGGAATCGCCGCCCAGATACCGGCAGCAGCCATCGCTGCTAGAATTGCAACAATGGCATGAATAGGGCCAGGAAGAGAAATGGCAAAACCAACATAGGCCGCCGCTGCAGCAGCTATATACATCTGTCCTTCTACACCTATATTAAACAAACCGGTACGAAACGCAAATGCTACAGCTAAACCGGTAAAAATCAGCGGAGTAGAACGGGCCAGAGTGTTAAAGAAACGGTGTTTATCCCCAAACGCTCCCTGAATCAAAGCTCCATAGGCCTCCAGCGGGTCTACTCCAATTGCCAGCATAATTACTGCGCCCACCAGTCCAGCTAGCAGGATTGCCCCAACTGGTACCAGCCACTCTAGAAACCGCTTCATTGTAGCCCCTCCTTTACGCCTGCCATCAAGAGACCAAGTTTTTCTTCGCTGGCATCTTTGGCATCAAGTATATCCATGATTTCACCCTCAAACATTACTGCAATTCGGTCACTCAAGGCCAGAATCTCCTGCAGTTCAGCAGAAACCAGCAAAACGGCAGCACCATTATCCCTTGCTTCGATAATCCTCTTATGAATGAATTCAATCGCACCGATATCCACACCACGGGTAGGTTGGGCAGCAATCAACAATTCGGGATTTTGATAAAACTCCCGCGCAATAATTACTTTTTGCTGGTTTCCTCCGGAAAGAGACCTGGCCATAGCCTGTGGCAGACGGGGCCGCACATCAAAGGCTGGAATAAGGTTTTCGGCATGGGCCTGAACAGCTTTTTCATTTATACCATACCAGGCAGAAAAAGGAGCCCGGTGCTGATAGCCCAGGATCAAGTTATCGGCAATAGTATAGTCCAATTCCAAGCCTCTTTTATGCCTATCTTCAGGTATGTGGGATATACCTGCATCTTTCACTGCCCGGGGAGATTGATTGGTAATCTCCTGCTCCTTAAAGAATACTTTACCATTGGTAGCCTTTCTTAAACCGGTAATAACTTCGATAAGTTCAGTCTGGCCATTACCGGCAACACCAGCAATACCCAGTACTTCGCCTTTTTTCAGCTCGAAAGAAATTCCTTTTAAGGCAGGTAATTTCCTATCATTCAGCGCTTCCAGATTTTCAACTCTGAGAATAGTCTGTCCAACTTTTGCCTCAGTTTTAGGCACTTTCAGGATTACTTCCCGGCCCACCATCATGCGGGCTAATTCATTTTGATTGGTCTGGGCAGTGGCAACCGAGCCAACAGTACGTCCAGCCCGTAGAACGGTAACATTATCGGTAATTTCAATAACTTCATTGAGTTTATGAGTAATAAAGATAATGGTTTTACCCTGAGCAGTCAGGTTTTTCATGATCCGGAACAATTCCCGCACTTCCTGGGGAGTTAAAACAGCTGTCGGTTCGTCCAGTACCAGTATTTCCGCTCCCCGATAAAGGGCCTTGATAATTTCAACCCGCTGTTGCATCCCTACGGAGATATCCTGTATTTTGGCCTGCGGATCTACCAGCAAATTATATTGTTTGGAGATTTCTTCAACCTCGCGGATTGCTCTCTCCATGTTCAGCATAATGCCTTTTTTGGGTTCTGAACCCAGGACAATATTTTCCGTAACTGTAAGGGTTGGCACCAGCATGAAGTGCTGGTGAACCATACCAATACCCAGCTTAATAGCCGTAGTAGGGCTATCAATGGTGACTTTTTGTCCATTGAGCAATATTTCTCCGCTATCCGGTTGATATAACCCATAGAGAATACTCATCAGGGTGGACTTACCTGCACCATTTTCTCCAACCAGAGCGTGGATTTCCCCTTTTTTTATCGCCAGGTTTACATTATCGTTAGCGATAACTCCAGGGAACTTCTTGGTAATATTACGCATTTCCAGAATATAGGTCATAGAGCTGCCTCCTTCGCTAAAGAGGGTGCTGTTTGGTAACAGCACCCTCTCTCCTATTCATTTACTTGGCAGTTGGGTCTTTGACAGTGATTTCGCCTTTTGCAATCTTTTCTTTAGCATCATTTACAGCTTTTACAACATCATCAGGAATAGCTTTCTTCATATCTTCGATTTTCTTGATAGCAGCGGCATCATTTTTAACCCCTTCTTTTTCAACGGGCTCAACGTTGCGCAGATCGGTCAGGCCAACGCCATCTTCTTTTACACCGAAAACTTTATTACCAGCGGTGAACTTGCCATCCAGAGTGTCTTTTACTACCTGGAAGACAGCCACGTCTACCCGCTTCAACATAGAAGCCAGGATAGTACCAGGTTTAATCCAGTTCTGGTTGGAGTCTACACCAATAGCGAATTTGCCCTTTTCAGCCGCAGCCTCAAATACCCCTTGACCAGTACCACCAGACGCATGGTAAATAATGTCAGCACCATTGTTGAACTGGGTAGTTGCCAGAGCTTTACCTTTTACAGGGTCATTGAAAGCCTCACCAGTTGTACCAGCGTAAGCGGATTGTACTTTTACATTTTTGCCAAAGTTTTTGTTAACATATTCTACCCCTTGCCTGTAGCCTTCTTCAAACTTGTGAATCAAGGGGAAGTCAGCACCACCAACAAAACCGACATTACCGGTCTTTGACATCATAGCAGCCAGAACGCCAGCCAGGAAGGAACCTTCATGCTCCTTGAAAGTCAAAGAAGCTACATTGGGCTTGTCTACTACTTCGTCAATCAGAGCAAATTTTACATCTGGAAATTCAGTAGCGACCTTTTCCAAAGAGGTCTTCATCAAGAAGCCGACACCGATAACCAGATCATAACCGTTTTCGGCCAGGAAGCGCAGTGCTTCTTCATCAGAAGCCATTTCTTTGGGTTCAATGTATTTATATTCGATACCCAGTTCTTGTTTGGCTCTTTCCAAACCAGCAATAGCAGCGTCGTTAAAAGATTTATCACCTTTACCACCAGTAGACAGTACGATCCCTACTTTGATGCCTTTTGCTTTTGGAGCTTCTCCGGTAGGTGCTTTTTCTTCAGTCTTCTTGGCACAACCAACGCCGACCAGAGAAACTGCCATAATCATGATGGCCAGCAACAGCAAGGAACGGTGCTTACGGAACAGCTGATACATTTTAATCACACATATCCCTCCCAAATTTTTAAGGTAATTCCGGAACCACACATGCAATCGTTTGCGCTCCTCTCGCCTCCCTTCAAACAGTTGAAGAAAAGAAATAATTATTTTCTTTTTCTGATAACCTTAAAGTTGAAGAAATCAGGGCGGAAATAGTTTTCACAGTAAAATATCGGGACCCCGCTACGATCAAAGTGAATTTGTTTTAGTAATAGTAAGGGACTGTTTTTGCGAATGTGCATGAGCTTGGCCATGTTTTCGTCAGCATTTATCGGTACAATTTGAGCTATCGCCTGTTCTATGTAGATACCCAGTTGAGATTCCAGCAAGCTAAAGAGTGAACCATCCCAGCTGGCATTCTCAGGCAAGCGTTCTGTATATATTTTGGGAATGTAGTCGATACAATATACTGCCACCTTATTATCCGCTGTTCTAAGGCGGGAAAGCTTGAGTAGCTCTGCGCCCACAGGTAAATTGAGGGCTTCGGCCATGCTTTTATCGGCTTGAGCTTGTTCCAGTCCAACTATAATAGAGCCTGCTTTCTGGCCTAATTTTTCAATGCTTTCTGTGACACTGAAAAGCTCCTCAATCCCTCGTTCTACCAGGGCCCGGGGCTGATTAACAAAAGTCCCAATTCCCTGTTTTCGGGTTAATACCCCTTCTTCTTCCAAAACGCGCAAGGCTTCTCTTAGAGTAGCCCTGCTCACTCCGAATAAGCGGGCTAATTCCGCTTCAGGAGGTAACTGTTCTCCTGCCTGGTAGCTACCATCAGCAATCATTTTTTCCAGTCTTTCTTTGACCAGCAAATATAGCGGTCTATTATCCTGTCTAACCTGCATAATGTTATCCCCCTGTTCCGCCTGACTGACGTTAGAGGTCAGACATCTGATTTTATTTTAATATGACTTTGGCTATTTGTAAACTATTTTTTTAGAGAATCCAAAAAATTATCCAGCTGCTCTTTCGAAAGCAAGACGGTGCGCGGCTTACTGCCCTCGTGAGGTCCTACCACACCAATCTGTTCCAGTAAGTCCACTAACCGGGCTGCCCGGGCATATCCCACCCTCAGACGCCGTTGTAGCAAAGATGCTGAGGCCTGACCATGCTCAACTACCACCCTGACTGCCTGAGGTAACAGATCATCGTCTATATTCTCCGGGCCCGCTGTTGTGTCTTCCGGTAAATTGATTACCTCTTCATTAAAAATCGGAGCTCCCAGAGTTTTCAGGTGACTAACAATCAGTTCTATCTCCTCTTCTCCAATATAGGCGCCCTGAACCCTAATCGGCTTATTGGCTCCAATCGGATAATACAGCATATCCCCTCGCCCCAGCAGTTTTTCCGCCCCGGCCATATCCAGAATAGTTCGGGAATCGATCTGGGATGAAACAGCAAAGGCGATACGTGAAGGAACATTCGCCTTGATTAAACCGGTAATAACATCCACAGAAGGCCGCTGGGTAGCAATTACGAGATGAATACCAGCCGCCCGCGCCATCTGAGCGAGGCGACAAATAGCATCCTCTACATCGGCAGGCGCCACCATCATCAAGTCAGCCAGCTCATCAATAATTACAACGATATAGGGCAATGGTTTCTGGTTTTGTTTTTGCAACCAGTTGTTGTAGCCTTCGATATTTTTTACTTTGGCCTCAGCGAAACTGGTATAGCGTTTTTCCATTTCCATTACCGCCCAGCGCAAGGCACCTGCAGCTTTTTTGGGATCCGTAACCACTGGAGCCAGCAGATGCGGAATGCCATTATAGATGGATAATTCCACCATTTTAGGATCAATCAGCATGAACTTGACTGTTTCTGCCCCCGATTTATATAGAATACTGGTAATAAGACTATTAATGCAGACAGATTTTCCTGAGCCCGTAGAACCAGCTACCAAAAGATGGGGCATCTTGATCAAGTCAGCCACCACCGGTTGACCAGCGATGTCCTTCCCCAGAGCCACAGTGAGAGGCGATGGACTGTTCTTAAACTGAGGACTTTCAATTACTTCTTTTAAAAACACAGGGGCAGGAGTTTTATTGGGCACTTCAATTCCTACTGCTGCCTTGCCGGGGATGGGTGCTTCAATTCTCACCTGTGCTGCTGCCAGGGAAAGGGCAATATCATCAGCCAGGTTGACTATCCGGCTAACTTTAATTCCAGGGGCAGGTTGAATTTCGTAACGGGTGATAGTTGGGCCTACGCTGACCTGCTGAACTTTTGCCTTTACCCCGAAGTTATCCAGGGTTTGTTCTAGCAAAGCAATATTTTTATTAATTTCATCCTCTGACAGGGTGAAATTGCTATTTTCTGGTGCTCGTAACAATTCGATATCCGGCAAGGCCGCACTTTCAGCTCTTTTGCTGTCTGTGTCAATTTCTGCAGTAATGATAGGTTCAGGCGGATTGCTAACAACCTCTGTTCTTACCAGAACCTGCTCTTTTTCTGCAGACTTTACTTTAGTACTCGTTCTGGTCCTGGCTTTTCCTTCTTCTCTGGGCTTCTGGCGGGATGAAACTAATCTGGTCATTATTCCTGTTAAAACTTCCTTTGTCCTGGAATAGAGCCAGCGTAGCCCGCTGCTGGCCGAAACTTCTGAAATTATTAATATCCCTGTCAAAAATAAAGAAATGATAATAACATAACTACCAGCCTTACCAAAAAGTTTCAGCAAAATCCAGCTAAAAGCTGCTCCCAGAAGTCCTCCTCCAAGCCCACCGCTGGCATAAGCAAAAAACCCTTCCGCAGGAATATCCATATGCAAATAGGCTAAAACGCTAAGCAATACCAACCCGGCGCCAGTAAGCCTCTTCTGCCATGCCGCCTGAGCCCAGTAAAACAGGCGATAAAAACCAATATAAAATAAAAAAAAGGGAAAAAACCATACACCTTCACCGAACAAGGAAAAAAGAAACTTGCGCATATAGATGCCCAGCAGGCCAATTTGGGCAGCGGATTTTTCTAAAATAATCAAAAAAGTTAAAATAGCCAGGGCTATCCATCCTATCCCCTTAAGCTCGTTTTTAAATCTCGTACTGGTTTGGCTTGGTTGTACCTTAGGCACACAATCACCTCCAACTGGTGTTTATTTATTCCACACCCCTCCGCGGTTTTCCTGCAAAGAAAAACCCCCAATGAGGGGGATTAAAATTTGCCAAACCACTGGGCAATCACTATGCTGATCCCTAAAAACCAGGTGTAGTAGGAAAAATATTTTAGACTCCGGTTCTGGATCAAGGCTATCATCCAGCGCACAGCTAGATACCCTGAGATAGCTGCCAGCAAGGTTCCGGCCAGCATCGGCCCTATTTCCATCCCCGCCTGATTTATCCCAGTTTTAGCTAAATCCTTCACCTGCAATACTACTGCTCCTAAAATGGCAGGAATAGATAAAAGGAAAGAGTAGCGAGCAGCAGCATTTCGTTTTAAACCGACAAATAGAGCTCCCGCAATAGTAAGTCCTGAGCGGCTAATAGCTGGAAGGATAGCAACACCCTGTAACAGACCTACTACAATCGCGTCAAAAATAGTCATATCATCCAAGCGTTTATAGCCCTCGCGAAATCTTTCAGCCAGCCAGATAACCAGACCGGTGGCAATGAACTCATAACCCAGAGTACTGCCACTGGCAAATAATTCTTCAAAAAGATCCTTGAAAAGCAAAGCGATTATTACTGTAGGTAATGTTCCCCAGAAGAGCAACCAGGTTAGCCGTTGCCAAGGTCGTCGTAATAAGGAAATAATATCTTCCCAAAAATAAACAACTACGGCTACAAGGGTGCCCAGGTGCAATAATGTATCCAGTAATAAGCCAGCTTCCTTAATACCCATCAATTTTTGCACTAGCACCAGATGTCCCGAGGATGATATGGGAAGAAACTCTGTTAACCCTTGAATAATACCTAGAATAATAGCCTCAATATAACTCATTTTCCTGCCTCCCAGTCTAATAATGACATTACTTTGTTATTATAACAACAATCACCCCCTTTAGCAATTAGCTAAAGGGGGATCAACCAACCTTCCGGGAGCAAAATTAGGGTTAAGATAGTCATCCAGGTTAGTACTAATTATTCGATAGACTTCAATTTTCCCATCCCGTAGCCTACCCTGCAGGATAAGATCTCCATATCTATACTCACTTACATCGCTTAAAAAAGAATAGTCAACAGGAAAAATTGCCTCTGGAGCAAGAGGAGTATATAATATCATTTAACTTCTGGCCTCCTTGATCATATCTTTTAGTTTAGCGAGGGCCTTACTTAATCCGCCTACCTCATCGATTAAACCAACTTCAACTGCCTCAGCCCCTATTAATACCGTCCCAATATCCCGGGCCAGTTCACCTGTTCGGAACATGAGCTCGCGAAATTTCTCGGGAGTAATCTTGGAATGTTTTGTTACAAATTTAACTACCCTATCTTGCATTTTATCCAGATATTCATAGGTCTGAGGAACCCCTATCACCAGTCCGCTCAAACGAATGGGATGAATGGTCATCGATGCCGTTTCTGCGATAAAGGAATATTTAGCCGCAACCGCTATCGGGGTCCCAATGCTGTGGCCTCCCCCAAGAACCAGGGATACGGTGGGTTTACTTAAACTTTCCACCATTTCAGCAATAGCCAGACCGGCCTCCACATCACCACCGATGGTATTCAATATTAACAGAATACCCTCTACTTCCGGGCTTTGCTCCAATGCCACCAACTGCGGTAATATATGCTCATACTTGGTGGTCTTATTTTGTGGAGGCAGCATCATATGTCCTTCGATCTGACCTACTATGGTAATACAGTGGATAGAACTTTTATTCACGGCGGGATTCTGGGGTTGTCCATATTCTTTTATTGGATTAAAAGTCTCTTTCCTGCTGGCTCCTGGTAAAGGCGCTGCCGGTTCAGGATTTACCGGTACTTCCGGTTCATTATCCTGGGTAAAGGTCTGTAAAGCCACGGCAGGCTCCCACCACTGCCAATGGTAGTTAGACATAAATTGCCCTCCTTTCTTCCTCTATGGTTTGCGATAAAAGCAAAAAAAATACACCTTCTGCTTGGTGGTAGTAAAGATGTAGATTTTTGTCGCTTTGTATACAGGATTTGGCAGCAGGAAATCAGGGAGATGCGAGGAATATGTCATAAAAAACCAGCAAGGGGGAGTTATTTGTGAAAAAAGTCCTTATCTCTTTTTTGTTTGTGGTGTTTTTATTGCCAGCGACGCTGGTCTGGGCCTGGGAGGACCATATCATCCTGGGTCGTACCTATGATGGGGAGGTGGATACCACCCATACCATTCCCGGCTATTCCCTGGAGCAAATGCTGAAGTTTCTCTACTATGAGGCCAGCAATGTGGAAGAGATTCTGGCTATTGATGGAGTGCCCATCAGCAAGACTCCGTGGAAGAAGTACGGGGGGAAAATCAATCCAAAGGTGAAAAAGCCCGACCCAATTGATACTATGCCGAGGCCTATAAATGTGGCATTTTCTAATGGTCTATTTGTCTATTTTCCAGATCAGCGACCTGTTTTTTATAAAAACAGAGTTATGGTCCCACTTCGTGCTTTTGCTGAGGCATTAAGTGCAAATGTTTCTTGGAACCAGCAAGATCAAAGCATTAAAATACAGAAAGACAATACAATGATAGTTTTTAAAATCAATTCAAATATTATGCTTATTAATGGAATTGAAAAAAAGATGGATATCGCACCCTATATCCTTAACAAGCGAACCATGACGCCAGTTCGTTATATCTGTGAGGCGTTTGGATATCAGGTTAGCTGGGATAATAACGCTAAAATGGTGTTAGTCAATGTTGATGTTGATTTTGTTCCCGGAGGTTACGGCAATGAACAGTAAAAAAATAGCTTTGGTGCTGTTTTTAATCTTTTTGAGTTTTATAAGTAATTTTTCTTACGCAAATACTAATGTTGAACATAAAAATTCTTATATGTTCGGAAATTATCCTTCTAGAAATAGGATATTTAATGACCCCACCTTTCCGCCCATTACCACCCAGTGGGAAGTACAGCTAGCCCCGGCGGGCAAACCCGGTGAACCGCCAATCTTAGGCCAGCCCGTCATCCTCAGCCAGGAACAAAATATCTACATCAAAGCCGGCCAGGAAATCCTGGCCTTAGACCTTAACAGCGGCCAGCTCCTCCAGCGCAAGCAGATTGAAACCACAGCCACCTTTCCTTCCATCTCCTCACCCACCTACAGGCAGGGCCGCCTTTTCTTTGGCAC
>NZ_FUXM01000046.1 GCF_900167165.1 Carboxydocella sporoproducens DSM 16521
GCAGTAATTCCTCTTACTGCTAGCGGAAAGTGGCGAGGTATTGCAGATATTCTGGCAGTAGGTTTTTATTTATCTGGAGCAATAACTCTGTTCGGGATTAGTTTTTTTAGAAATTACAACTTTTGACAACCAAAGGTGCTTTCGGTAAAATAATTTTATAACTGATGCCAATTTATTTCTGGAGTGACCACTGTGCATTTTTTTGAAGTCAACCTCAATCCCCAGCAAGAAAAAGCTGCTACCCATGGCAGGGGTCCGGCCCTGGTTCTGGCCGGGCCCGGTTCCGGCAAAACCACTGTCATCACCGTTAGAACTGCTTTCCTCATCCGGGAACTGGGTGTATCCCCGGCCAATATCCTTACCCTTACCTTCAACCGGGCCGCCAAACTGGAAATGGAACAGCGTTTTCGCCGCTTTTCTGGCAGTGAAATAGGCTACCAGGTCCAGTTTTCCACTCTGCACAGTTTCGGCAACCAGGTGGTCAGGGACTACGAAAACCTGAAAGGGAAACGGCTCAAACGCATCGAAGGGGATGAACAGGCAGTTGAAAACAAGCGCAACATCCTGCGCAAGCTCTACCGGGAACTGAATGGCACCAACCCCGGCGATGAAGAGCTGGAAAACCTGAGCAACGAAATCGGGCTGGTGAAGAACAAAATGCTCACCAGCCTGAGCGGTATCAATTTTAGTACCCCCAATTTTGAGGGCCTTTACCGTGCTTATGAAGAATACAAAAAGTCCAATTTCTATATGGACTTTGATGATATGCTTACCTATGCCTATGCGATTCTAAAACGTTATCCTGACATTCTCAACTTTTACCGCAACCAGTACCCCTATATCCAGGTGGATGAGGGCCAGGACCTCTCGAAAATTCAGTTCGAAATCCTGAAATTGCTCATTCAAATCCTGAAATTGCTCATTCAACCCGGAAACAACCTCTTCATCGTTGCTGATGATGATCAGTCCATTTATGGCTTCCGGGGAGCAGAACCCGGATATATCCTGGAGATGGAACGGCAACTGCCGGGTTGCCGAATTTATAAGCTGGAACAAAACTATCGCTCCAGTCGTAATATCGTAGAAATCAGCAGCCAGTTTATCAAGGCCAATCAAAACCGCTATGACAAACAACACCGGACAGATAATGCCAGTAAGGCTGATCCTTTTATTATTAAAGTTAAAGATGAACTGGAGCAGCTGCGATTGATTATAAAAACAGTTAAAGAAAAATGGCAACAGTATCCGGATAGCAGCATTGCCATACTATACCGCAATAACCTCTCGTCTCTTCTGCTGGTGGATGGTCTGGAGCGGGAGGGGATTGGTTTTAAATTAAAACAAAATAAACTGTTCTTTTTCAAGCACTGGGTGATTCAGGACCTGCTTGCCTTTATGCGGTTTGCTCTTGATCAGACGGATGGGGATGCTTTCCGGCGGATAGGGCATAAAATGAAACGTTATCTGTCCAGAGACCTGATAGAATTGGCACTGACGGCTAAGACCGGGAAAAATGTGCTTGAAATTCTGCTTACCAGTGAGCGTTTGGCAGCTTATCAGCGAAAGGTTATTGCCGATTTGAAGGGAGAATTCCAGCGGCTGGCCCGAAGCCGTCCGGTAGCGGCCCTGGAGTATATAGAAAAGAGCTTCAAGTATTTCGAACTGCTCAAGAATTACTGTCAGTCCCAGAACCTGAACTATGATTATTATTATAGCCTGTACGGTGAACTGAAGAATCTGGCCGGCAATTATCCTTCTCTGGCGGCCTTCCTGGAGCGGATGACCCGGCTGGAGCAAATCTTTGAACAGGGGCAGGTGAGAATGGGGGCACAACAGCAACTCACTCTCAGCACTATCCATTCAGCCAAAGGGCTGGAGTATGATTGTGTATTGATGGTGGATTTATGCAACCCGGAAATTCCCGGCCAGCGGGCAATGGACCTGGCTATAAAAAATGGAGATAATTTCCTGTTGGAAGAAGAAAGGCGCCTGTTTTATGTAGGCATGACCCGGGCCCGTGAATATCTCTACCTGATTACCCCGCTAAGAAAAAATGGGGCTGTAGTCCCGCCTTCGCTGTTCGTGGAGGAAGTGCTGACCTGTATCGATAGGGAATTCGCCAGTCATAACATGCATGGGGCGGTGGTTTATCATAATAAATTTGGCAAAGGCATAGTGGTCGAGGTAAAAGAAAATGATAATGGGCGCACCGTTATTATAGTAGAGTTCAGCGGAGTCAGGCGTAAACTGGATTTGGGAATCTGTCTGGAGAATGGAGTGTTGCATTTTGGGGAGGTAAGCAGCAGCTTCAGAAAACTATACTATAATTGATTGTATGAAAACCAGGGCCAAGGCGGTTCTGGCGGTAATCTGGACTTTTTCTATGTTTAGGAAATTATTGGAAACAATGGAAACGTGTCGATTAAATGGGTTGCATAATTTTAGCAAAAAATAGAGGACATAAATTCTATTGGCTAACACGTGCACAAAAAGTTTAATTCAGGTTAAAATAAGCAGGAAAAGCCCGCTTTTTGCAGAATATGACCCGAGGGACTAATGTCAGTAAATTTCTGGGGGGATTTTTATGGATAAAGGTAAAGTGAAGGAAAAATTACATAATTACACAAGAGCAGTAGAAAGGTTGCGGGAATCGCTGGCCAGAGATGAAAACGATGATATTGTTCTGGATGGCGTAATTCAGAGGTTTGAATTTACTTATGAGTTGTCCTGGAAATTATTGAAAGCATATTTGGCCTATACTGGTATAGCTGAGGTCAGAACACCCAGGGAGGCCTTTAAGGAGGCTTTTGCAGCAGGTTTGATAGTAGACGGCGATATCTGGTTGGAGATGATTGATGACAGAAATCTGACATCCCATACCTATGATGAAACTGAAGCCAGACGTATTTTTGAAAGAATAAGAAACAAGTACTTCAGAGAATTGTCCAAACTTAAAGAAATTATCAGCAAGGAGATGGAACAATGAGATTCGGCCTGGAACAGAGGATTATTGAAAAAATTGTTTCAGTAATAGATATGTGCAAGGTAGTACAAAAAGCTGTTATTTTTGGGTCCAGGGCGAGAGGTGATTTCCGGTATAACTCCGATATAGATATTGCAATATATATGGACGGTAAACCCTATCCGGGATTTTTTGCTGATCTTGATAATGCTGCTGAAATATATAAAATTAATGTGATTGATATGGCCAGCGTTACCAATGAAAAACTGAGGCAAAATATTGAAAGGGAAGGGATTGAAATATACAGAAGAAATAATTAATAAGGAGTCCTAGCTAAAGTTTTAGACGCCCTGGTAAGGGGTGTCTTTTTTATTACCTTTTTTAGCCAGATGGCTAAACTGCGCAAAATGGGGCAAACTAGGTATGTGAAAAATTTTGGCGAAATGGTGAGTGCTGCATGAATGGAGAAAGAAACTTGCTTAGCCCCAGAGAGATAGAGCAACATGCGCTGGAATTAGCCCAACAGCATATCCTTGGCAAAAAAATGCGTTTCCCGCGGGCTCTGCTGGCCGGGGTGAAGCGGCATTACCAGACCATTCTGGAGGTCTATCAGATCCTGGATCGGGAGCTGGACCGGGAGCAGCCCCTGCCACCAACGGCGGAGTGGTTGCTGGATAATTTCTACTTACTGGAGGAACAGGTCAAGGATATCCAGCACACTCTGACCCGCAAACCTCACTTGCGCTTACCTTTGCTGGAGAATAAGGAGATGGCAGGATTACCCCGGGTATATGGGCTGGCCCGGGAGCTGGTGGAACATACTGATGGCAATCTGGATGAAGGCAAAATCCTCAGCTTTATCGGGGCCTATCAGCAGCGGCAGGTTCTGGCCATGACGGAATTGTGGGCCCTGGCGGTGATGCTGCGCATTGCGCTCCTGGAACGGATTAGCCAGCTTTGCCAGGAACTGAAGGTCTGTCACCGACAGCGGCAACGGGCCTGGCAGGTAGCAACCCAGTTGCAGGCGGGGGAACTGCGTCGGCTGGTCCGGGAACAAAGGGAAGCTGGCGGACTGGAGCCTGCCTTTCTGGAACTGCTGGTACAGCAGTTGCGCCGGCAGGGCGGCAAAGCAGCCCCTTTGCTGGCGGAGCTGGAACAGGAACTGGCTGCGAGCCAGCTGAGTCTGGAGGAATTGATCAGGGAAGAGCACGGACGGCAGGCGGCCCGGCAGGTAGCTATGGGGGCCGCTATTACCAGCCTCAGGTCAGTAGCGGCTCTGGACTGGAATGAAATTATTGAGGCTTTGAGTCAGGTGGAAGCCATGTTGCGGCAGGATCCTTCTGGCCATTATTCCTGGATGGATTTTGCCTCCCGGGATTATTACCGGCATGAGATTGAAAAACTGGCCCGGTATTACCAGCTGCCGGAAAGGCTGGTTGCCGAACAGGTACTGACCCTGGCCCGGGCTGCTGCGGAACAGGGTAAAGGTGAGGCTGCACGACATGCAGGGTATTACTTGCTCGGTGAGGGCAGAGGAGAACTGGAGGATAAACTGGGGGGACGGCCCCGGGGCCTGGGGGGGTTGCGGAGCTGGCTCCGTCAGCATCCCTACCGGGTCTATTTCGGTTCCCTCGTTTTCCTGACTCTGGCAGTGATAGGGCTGTTGATGGGGTATGTCAGCCGGGCCCAGGGGGGGTGGAGCTGGAGGCTGCTGGCTTTGCTTCCTCTGGTGGCTTTGCCGGCCAGTGAAATCGCTTTAATACTGGTCAATTTCTGTGTCAGCCGGCTGTATGCTCCCCGGCCTTTGCCCAGGCTGGAACTGCGGGAAGGCATCGAGCCGGAAAATAGCACAATGGTAATCATCCCCACTCTGTTGCCTAAAGCCAGTAAGGTGCAGGAGCTGGTGGAAAAGCTGGAGGTTCATTATCTGGCTAACCGGGAAGAGAATCTGTATTTTGCCCTGGTGGGAGATTTCAAGGATGGTCCGGAGCCAGAGGCTGCGGATGATGCGGAAATTGTGGCTGCTGCCCTGGCGGGGATTGCCGAGTTGAATCAGCGCTATGCTCAGGAACGACCACGCTTTTTTTACTTTCACCGGAAACGGCGCTATAACCCGGCGCAGGGCCAGTGGCTGGGCTGGGAACGGAAGCGGGGTGCCATTATTGAGCTTAATGATTTGCTGCTGGGGGCCCGGGATACCAGTTTTACTGTGATTAGCTGTGCACGGGAGCAGTTGCCCCGGGTGAAATATATCATCACTCTGGATGCTGATACCAGTCTGCCCCTGGGGACGGCCCGGCAGTTAATCGGCACCATGGCCCATCCCCTGAATCAGCCGGTAGTAGACCGGGAGCAGGGGCTGGTAGTGCGGGGTCATGGGATTTTACAGCCCCGGATTGGGGTGCAGTTGGAAAGCGCCAATCGCACCTGGTTCAGCCGGATTTTTGCCGGTCAGGGAGGAATAGACCCCTATACCACCGCTGTTTCCGATGTTTATCAGGACTTGTTCGGAGAAGGGATTTTTACCGGGAAGGGCATCTATGAGCTGGAAACCTTCCAGACTTTGCTCAAAGAAGCCATTCCGGAAAATGCAGTATTAAGCCATGACCTGCTGGAGGGCAGTTATCTGCGAGCCGGTCTGGTAACGGATATTGAACTGCTGGATGGCTATCCCGCCCGCTATCTGGCCTATTCCCTGCGCCAGCATCGCTGGGTGCGGGGAGACTGGCAGCTTTTGCCCTGGCTAAAAAGCCGGGTCAAGGATCGGCAGGGGCAGTGGCGGCCCAATCCCCTTTCGCCGCTATCCAAATGGAAAATCTGCGATAACCTGCGCCGCAGTCTGGTCAGCCCGGCTCTGGTGCTACTGGTAGTGCTGGGAACAGGGCTGCTGCCGGGTAGCAGTCTGGTCTGGCTTGGCCTGGGCCTGGGAACAGTAGCTCTTCCCACCCTGCTCTATTTATTGAGTGAAGGGGTACAGGGGCGGACGGTGCTGACAGGGGTAAGGGCCAGTGTATACCAGTCCCTGTTGCAGTTCCTTTTCCTGCCCTACCAGGGCTATTTAATGCTGGATGCCATTATCAGGACGTTAGTGCGGGTGCTGGTGACCGGCAAAAATCTGCTGGAATGGATTCCGGCCGCTGAGCTGGAGACCTTGCTGAAAAACGACCTGGCAACCTATTACCGCAAGCTGTTCATGGCTCCGCTGGCCGGGGTGCTGGTAGCAGTTCTGGCCTGGGGACGGGGAGAAAGCCCGGCAACAACAGGGCTGGGCCTGCTGGTTGGCCTGACCTGGCTGCTGGCCCCGGCGGTGGCCTGGTGGGTAAGCCGGGATTATATGCGAGCGCCAGAACGCCTGACAGCGGCGGAGGAGGCGGAACTAAGGCGGCTGGCCCGGCAAACCTGGGCCTATTTTGAGGACATGGTGATAGCCCAGGACCATTATCTGCCTCCTGATAATTACCAGGTGGATCCGCCTAAAGGGGTGGCCCATCGCACCTCTCCCACCAATATCGGATTATTGCTGGTCTCCACTCTGGCCGCCCGGGACCTGGGTTTCCTGGGGACAGGGCAAATGCTGGAGCGAATCCAGGCTACTCTGGCTACGGTGGAAAAACTGGAAAAATGGGAAGGCCACCTGTATAACTGGTATGATACCCTGACCCTGCGGGTACTGCGGCCTCGCTATGTCTCCACTGTGGACAGCGGTAATTTTGTCGGCTATTTGCTTGTACTGGCGGAAGGAATCAGGGAATATCTCAAGCGACCTGGGCTGGAGCCGGTTTTGCTCCGGGGGCTGCTGGACACGATCGCCCTTTATAATGAGGAAGCAGGCAACGCAGGGGCCATAACTACCGGGGAGCTGGAAAGCCTGCTGGCCAGTGCAGAAAGCAGCCAGGCGGAATGGCTGGTTCTGCTGGAACAGCTGGAAGAGCAGCTTCAGGGGAGGACCAGTTCTTACTGGGGCCAGAAGGTGCTGGCTATGGTGCAGGCCTTGCGGGCGGAAATGGCCTGCAACCAGGAGGAATTACGGAGTCGAGGCGAGGATTTGCTGCAGCGAATTCAGAATCTGGTGGAAAATACCCGTTTTGCCCCCCTGTACGACTCCCGGCGCAAGCTCTTTTCGATCGGTTACCATGTTGATGAAGGGCAGCTGACCAAATCCTATTATGACCTCCTGGCTTCAGAAGCGCGTCTGGCCAGCTACCTGGCCATCGCCAGGGGAGAAGTGGAGGCTCGCCACTGGTTCCGGCTGGGGCGAAAGCTAACCCGGGTAGAAAGGGACAAGGGACTGGTCTCCTGGGCGGGGACCATGTTTGAATACCTGATGCCCCTGCTGGTAATGCGCACCTATGAAAACACCCTGCTGGATGCCACCTATTCCTTCGCCGTCAGAGTGCAACAAAAATACGGCCAGGAGCGCGGGGTACCCTGGGGGATATCGGAGGCAGCTTATTATGCCTTTGACCTGGCCCTCAATTACCAGTACAAGGCTTTTGGCGTGCCTGACCTGGGTCTGAAGCGGGGCCTGGCCCAGGAACTGGTGGTAGCTCCCTATGCCACCATACTGGCTCTGCCCCTGGTGCCGCGAGCGGCTCTGACCAATTTGCGACGGCTGCGGGAAGAAGGGCTGGCAGGCATCTACGGCTTTTACGAAGCCATTGATTATACCCTGGGGCAAAAAGCGGTAGTCAAAAACTACATGGCTCATCACCTGGGCATGAGCCTGCTGGCTCTTACCAATTTTTTCACCGGCAACAGTATGCAGCAGCGTTTTCATGCCAACCCGGCTGTGAAAGCGGCGGAAATCCTGTTACAGGAGCGCATACCGCTGAAAGTGAGTATTATTAAGGAACAACGGGAAGCCTTTCGGCCCCGGCAGCGCAAATTTCAGGATGAACCGGAAGTGGTCAGGAAATACGGAGTGCCGGAGCGGGAAATGCCCCGGGTGCATCTGCTGTCCAATGGCTCCTATTCCCTGTTGTTAACCGATGGAGGAGCGGGTTACAGTAAATGGCAGGATCTGGCCTTGACCCGCTGGCAGGAAAACTGGCCCGGTTTCTGCAGCGGTTTTTACATCTATATTCAGAATCTCAATGCCAATAATGTCTGGTCTGCTACTTTTGAACCTTACCGGGTGGAGCCGGAGTATTACCAGGTGATTTTTGCGCCGGATAAAGCGGAATATTTGCGCAAGGATGGGAATATTGAAACCCACACTCGAATTACCGTTTCTCCGGAGGATAATGCGGAAATCCGCACTGTCACTCTGACCAACCACAGCCAGTACGAACGAGTGGTAGAGGTTACCAGCTACCTGGAGGTTGTGCTGGCGCCCCCGGAAGCGGATGCTGCCCATCCTGCTTTCAGCAAACTGTTTGTGACTACGGAGTTTGTACCTGGATATGATTGTTTGCTGGCGGTGCGCCGACCCCGCAGTCAGGGGCAGAAACCCCTTTATGCCCTGCACAGCATTAGTGTTAAGGGTGAAGTGGCAGGGGATCTGCAATACGAAACCGATCGGGCCAAATTTATCGGCCGTAATCGCAACCTGGACTATCCCCTGGCCCTGGAGGTAGACCAGCCTCTTTCCAACAGCAGTGGGGCGGTGCTGGATCCCATCTTCAGCTTGCGGCGGCGGGTGCGACTTAAACCAGGACAATCGGCCCAGGTGGCTTTTGTCCTAGCAGTAGCGGAAACGCGGGAAGAAGCCCTGCGCCTGGCGGATAAATATCGGGATGAAAAGGCCATTGCACGAGCTTTTGAACTGGCCTGGAACCGCAGCCGCCTTGAGGCTGATTATCTGGATCTGCCTGCCCGGGAGGTGGAAACTTACCTTAAACTGATTCCAGCCTTGCTCTTTCCCGGACCGGCTCGCCGCCAGTACGCAGAGGTGATCGCTGGCAACCGGAAGGGACAGCCTGATCTCTGGCCTTTTGGTATTTCTGGTGATTTGCCCATCGTGCTGGTTCGGATTGCTGATCAGGAGGAAGTCGAGCTGGTACAGCGACTGCTGCGGGCCCATGATTTCTGGCGGCGCAAAGGGCTGGCGGTGGATCTGGTATTGCTGGTGGAGGAAGAAGAAGGGTACACGCGGCCGCTGCAGGACCGGATCCGGGAACTGATCCTGGTCAGTCCGGCCCGGGAGCTGTTCCAGCGCAAGGGTGGAGTTTATCTGCTGGTCGAGCGGCAGTTAACTGAGGCGGACCGAACCCTGCTCTTTACGGTAGCGCGCCTGTGCTTTACTGCTGCTACCTCCTGGGAAGAGCTGGCGGCCAATCCCCGCTACCGGCCGGCCCTGCCGGAACTGGTGCCTGAAGCAGCAGAGGAGGAAGAGGAGACAGTGCCGCTAGAGCCCGGTTCCCTGCTTTTTTACAATGGCCTGGGCGGGTTTAGCCCTGACGGCAGGGAATACGTGATCTGGCTCAAGGAAGGGCAAACAACTCCGGCCCCCTGGCTCAATGTGCTGGCCAATCCCGGTTTTGGCTGCAATATAACGGAAGCGGGGGCAGGTTACACCTGGGCGGAAAACAGCCGGGAAAACAAACTCACCCCCTGGTCCAATGATCCGGTAAGTGACCCGCCCGGGGAGGTCATTTATCTGCGGGATGAAAGCAATGGCCGCTACTGGAGCCTAACGCCCCAGCCTATCCGGGAAAAACGGGACTACCTGATCCGCCATGGGCAGGGTTATACGGTGTTTCAGCAGCAGGGCCACGGGCTGGGCCAGGAATTAACTGTCTTTGTAGCCGGTCAGGATCCGGTTAAGCTCTGTCTGGTCAAGTTGCATAACTACTCTTCCCGGCCGCGACGACTGACTTTGACCTACTACCTGCGCCCGGTTATGGGGGTAGACAGCAAGAGCACAGCTCCCTACCTGGTCAGCCGCAGCTATGGGGAAAAAGGCATCCTGCTCTTTACCAATACCTATAACCACGATTTTCCGGGCCGCCTGCTTTTTGTTGACTGTTCCGAAAGCAGGCGCAGCTGGACAGCTGATGGGCTGGAGTTTATCGGGGCCAATGGCACTCTGGAATTCCCTGCGGCTATGAAACGGACCGGGCTTTCCGGCCGGGTGGGGGCTGGGCTGGTGCCTGCCGGGGTGATGCAGACAACCCTGGAGCTGGCTCCCGGCGAAACCCGGGAAGTGGTCTTTCTCCTCGGCCAGGCCCGCTCGGAGGCAGAGGTGGAAACCCTCTGCGCCCGTTATAGCCGGGTGGAGGAAGCCAGAGCCGAGCTGGCACGGGTCAAAGCTTTCTGGCAGGAGCGGCTGGGAGCCCTGCTGGTAAAAACCCCGGATCAGGCCCTGGATTTACTGCTCAATGGCTGGCTGCTTTATCAAGTGATAGCTTGCCGGCTCTGGTCCCGGGCAGCTTTCTACCAGTCCGGAGGAGCTTATGGTTTCCGGGACCAGTTGCAGGACGTGATGGCCGTGGCCTATACCTGGCCAGAGCTAACCAGGAAGCAGATAATGCTTCATGCTGCCCATCAGTTCCTGGAGGGGGATGTGCAGCACTGGTGGCATCCGGGGGCGGAGAAAGGCATACGCACTCGTTATTCCGATGACTTGCTCTGGCTCCCTTATGTGACTGCTGACTATATCAGGGTGACCGGTGACTGGTCTATCCTGGCGGAGGAAGCTGGTTACCTGGAGGATGAGCCTCTGGCCGCCGGGGAAGATGAGCGGTACAGCATACCCAGGCAGTCCCAGCACCGGGAGAGTCTTTACCAGCACTGCCTGAGGGCCATCGACCATGCCCTTAAATTCGGACCCCATGGCTTGCCCTTAATGGGTTGCGGGGACTGGAATGATGGCATGAACAAGGTTGGCCACCGGGGCCAGGGGGAAAGTGTCTGGCTGGCCTGGTTTCTGTGTACCGTGCTGGAGCGGTTTATCCCCATCTGCCGGGCCCAGGGGGACCTGGAGCGGGCTGAGAAATTCGCGGATTTGCGCCAGCAACTGGCTGAAGCTATTGAAAAACATGCCTGGGATGGCAGCTGGTATCGCCGGGCCTATTTCGATGACGGCACTCCCCTGGGATCGGCGGAGAACAGTGAATGCAAAATCGATGCTATCGCCCAATCCTGGTCGGTAATTTCCGGCCTGGGACGGCCCCGCCGGGCGGAGGAAGCTATGCGGGCGGTAGAAAACTATCTGGTGGACCGGGAAGCGGGGATTATCAAGCTTCTGACTCCACCCTTTGGTGATGGCGAGCTTGAACCCGGCTATATCAAGGGCTATGTGCCGGGTGTGCGGGAAAATGGCGGCCAGTACACCCATGCCGCTGTTTGGACCGCACTGGCCTTTGCCCTGCTGGGCCAGGGGGACAAAGCAGGAGAGCTGCTGAGTCTGCTCAACCCCATCAACCACGCCCGCACCAGTATCGAAGCCATGCGCTATAAAGTAGAACCCTATGTCCTGGCTGCTGATGTTTATGCTGTTGCCCCCAATACCGGCCGGGGCGGCTGGACCTGGTATACCGGGGCCGCCGGCTGGTTCTACCGGGTGGCTATTGAGCATATACTGGGGCTGAAAAAGGAAGGGAACCGGCTGCGTTTCAATCCCTGTATTCCCCGGGACTGGGCGGAGTATCAGGTGCAGTACCGCTTTGGTTCTACCCTCTACCTGATTCAGGTGCGCAATCCTGAGCGCATGAATCGAGGGGTAAAGAGGGTAGTGGTGGATGGCAGGGAAAAGCAGGATGGAGCGGTGGAGCTGGTGGATGATGGGGAGCAGCACCGGGTTGAGGTGATCATAGGGTAAAAGAAACCAGGGACACCGTTAGGGTAGTGTCCCTGGTTTCTTTGCTTAATACTAGCTAGGGTGAACATAAGGGAGAACGGTTTTGATCAGTTTTTTTACCAGCTCAAGTTCTTTTGGTGAGCATTTATTAAGTAATTCATTTATTTCAATATCACTAACATAATTGTAGGCGTTACCGACATCATGTATATAATAATTATTGTAGGCGGTTTTACCGAAAACGAGGAAATCCAGAGATACATGCAAACAATTAGCTACTTTAGCTAAAACGGGAAGGCTCATTTGTCGTTCTCCCCGTTCCAGTTGACCGACATAGTAGTCTGACAGCTCGATGATTTCAGCAAATTCTTCCCGGGAAAGCCCCAGTTTTTCTCTTTCTGTCCGTATTCTCTGTCCAATTTCTTTATTATTTATTTCCTTATTTTTTTTCATCCTGTTCACTCCCTGCTCAAAAATACTTTATCCAATTTCCAGCTGCAACTGAATATGCAACAAGCATATATTTTTTGTTTGCATTGATCTGAATTTTGTTGTAAAATTATGTTAATCTTTGGATACAGGGAGTGGAAAATGGGTGGGAAAGAAGGATAAAATAGAAATAGCAAGAAGTATCCTTACTAATGCCATGAATATGAATTTGAGCACAGATATTCTTCTTAAAATAAGTCAAAAAATTGATAAGTATATTGTTGAATATTATCAGATGTGTGACGGTACGAAAACTGAATTTGAAGAAAAAGAAAGTCAATAACGGAAATCAAACTTCGGTTGCTAATCTGGCAATCAAAGTATTTTTTTGCAGGAAATAGCTTATAAATATAGAATTAAATAGCTAAGAAAAAAATAAGGAGGCCAAACATGAAGCTTCAGCAATTGCTTGAGCAACTGCAAACTGATGGAGTCTGGTGTCTGGCAGTGCTTCCCCTATATAGAGATAGGAAGTCCTATACGACCTCACTGCCCCGTTATAGCCTGGTACAAAAATATCTACGCCTGGGAGAAAAAATAGTGGTAGTTAGCCTTAAACTGCTACCGGCCTGGGCCCCAGTATAAAATGGACATGGTGGCTACCGGTTTTCTTACCGCTGAGGAATTCGATTATTATAATCAGGACAGGGTAGCAGAGAAGTTACCTCACATTGACCTGTGCGATATACACCGTTATTTACCTGCCAGAGACGCTGACCCGGAAATTTGTGCCTGGTGTCAATGTCCCAGAGAAAAACAGGAAACTATCTGGAATTGTCCGTTACTGGGTAATAGACAGTCAAAATTTGACCCTGGAAGAAGCGATTAAGATTTGCCAGAATTGTGGAAAAGGTGGTTTGCAGAATTGGAACAGGAGACAAAAATTATGAACAGTCATTTTCAAGAGATTGAGCGGTTAAAACGACAAATTATTGAAAAATATAGCCCTGAAGCAATCATTCTGTTTGGCTCTTGTGCTAAAGGAAGAATTAGAAAAAACAGTGATATTGATCTTTGTGTTATTATAGAAACTGATAACAAACGAGAGCTTGTCCAGGAAATGTTACTGACTCTCGATTATAATAAAGATCTGGATATTGTCATTTTTAGACCGTCAGAATGGGAAAGGGATAAGGATAATTTGGCCACTTTTGCAGGTTTAATAAATAGGACTGGAGTGAAGATATATGGTTGATACTCAGAACTATAATGAATGGCTGATCATGGCCCAAAAGGATTTGCGTGGGGCCCGGATTTTATTTGAACATGAAGCAGATTATGAGTTAGTCTGTTTTCATTGTCAGCAAGCTGTAGAAAAATATCTCAAGGGATATTTGATTTATAAAACCCGAGAATTACAGGAAGGCCATAATTTAATGAAACTATGCAAAAAAGCAATGATTTATAATAAAAAATTCGGGGAGTTTTTGAAAGACCTGGCTTTCTTAAACACCTTTTACATAGAGACAAGATATCCTGCTACTGAGCCTTTGCAGATTAGCCAGGAAGATGCTGAAGAAAGTCTGCGCATAGCTGAAAGATTCATAAACGTGGTAGAAGAATTGCTAAAGGCATGACACCGGCAGTCATGCCTTCTTGTGTATTACAGAAAGGAGTTGGGCTATGAAACGGGAATACCATACCCCGGATGTGATCGTCTACTGGGATTCTGACCTTTGTACCCATTCTGGCAATTGTGTGCGGGCCCTGCCCCGGGTCTTTCGGCCCATGGAGCGGCCCTGGGTGAAAACCGACAGGGCTGCAGCGGAGGAAATCATCAAAGCAATTGACCTCTGTCCTTCCGGGGCCTTGCGCTATGCTATTCCACCGGGCTCGCGGCTCAAACCTGATGAATGCCGGGGTCCTGGCCTGAAGCGGGATAAACTGAAACTGGCCCTGCTGCAAATGCCTGTAACTACAGACAAAGCAGCCAACCTGGAGACAGCAGCCCGGATGCTGGCTGAAGCGGCAGTTCAGGGGGCGGAACTGGCTATCTTACCGGAGATGTTCAATTGCCCTTATCAAAATGACCAGTTCCCTCTTTTTGCTGAGCTGGAAGGGGAGCAAACCTGGCAGTTTCTGCAGGAACAGGCTAAAAAACATGGTCTTATCCTGGTGGGAGGCTCTATTCCGGAAAAAGATGAGGAAGGACACCTCTATAATACCTGTTATGTTTTTGGCGCGGAAGGACGCCCCCTGGCCAGGCACCGCAAAGTCCATCTCTTTGATGTGGATATTCCCGGCGGCCAGTATTTCAAGGAATCGGATACTCTGCGACCGGGGGATAAACTAACAGTATTTAACACACCCTATTGCCGGATGGGAGTAATGATCTGCTATGACCTGCGCTTCCCGGAAATGGCGAGGATAATGGCTTTACAGGGGGCCCGCATGGTGATTGTTCCCGGGGCTTTCAACCTGACGACCGGGCCGGCCCACTGGGAACTTTTGCTGCGCAGCCGGGCGGTGGACAATCAGGTGTTTACCGTGGGGGTGGCTCCAGCCCGGGATGAAAGGGCCAGTTATGTTTCCTACGGGCACTCAATGGTGGTAGACCCCTGGGGCCAGGTAGTGGGCCAGCTGGGAGCAGAGCCGGGTTTGCTGACGGTAGAACTGGATTTGACCCGGGTGGACCAGGTGCGGCAGGCGATGCCTTTGTGGCAACACCGGCGGCCGGATTTATATACCCTTAAACTTACGTAAAATTTGTGGTATAAATATATATGTGATCATTTTGTGAAAGGTTGGTAGGAATGGAGAACAAACAAGCACCATCCAATTTTATCCGCAATATCATCCTCAATGATCTGGAGTCCGGTAAACATAAAACCATTGTTACCCGTTTTCCCCCTGAACCCAACGGCTATTTACATATCGGACATGCCAAGTCGATAGTGCTCAATTTCGACCTGGCCGATGAGTTTGGCGGCAAAACCCACCTGCGTTTTGATGATACCAACCCTCTGAAAGAGGATACCGAATATGTGGAATCCATCAAGGAGGATGTGCGCTGGCTGGGCTATGAATGGGACGGACTCTACTTTGCTTCCGACTATTTCGAGGAAATGTATCAGCGCGCAGTATTGCTGATCAAAAAGGGCAAAGCCTATGTCTGTGACCTTTCACCTGAAGAAATTCGGGCCACCCGCGGCACTCTGACCGAGCCGGGGAAAGAGAGCCCCTACCGCAATCGTTCAGTGGAGGAAAACCTGGATCTGTTTGAGCGCATGCGCAAAGGGGAGTTTAAAGACGGGGAGAAAACCCTGCGGGCCAAAATCGATATGGCTTCTCCTAACCTGAATATGCGGGATCCGGTGCTGTACCGCATACTCCACGCTACCCATCATAATACCGGGGACAAGTGGTGCATCTATCCCATGTATGATTTCGCCCATCCCCTTGAAGATGCTATTGAAGGGGTGACCCATTCCATTTGTACCCTGGAATTTGAAGACCATCGCCCCCTGTATGACTGGGTGATCAGGGAATGTGAAATGGAATGCCAGCCCCAGCAAATTGAGTTTGCCCGCCTCAATATGACCAATACGGTGATGAGCAAACGCAAACTGAAACTGCTGGTGGATAACGGTATCGTAGACGGCTGGGATGACCCGCGCATGCCCACCATTGCCGGGCTCAGACGGAGGGGTTATACGCCAGAGGCTATTCGGGAATTCTGCCGGGCCATCGGGGTAGCCAAAAGCAACAGCACCGTGGACTACCAGATGCTGGAGCATTTTATCCGGGAAGATTTGAAACTGAAAGCTCCCCGCACTATGGCCATTCTGCGGCCTCTGAAAGTGGTGATTACCAACTATCCGGAAGGCCAGGTGGAATGGCTGGATGCGGAGAACAACCCGGAAAATCCGGAGATGGGGACACGGAAAATTCCTTTTTCCCGGGAAATCTACATTGAGCAGGATGACTTCATGGAAGTGCCGCCACCCAAGTATCATCGCCTCTATCCCGGCAATGAAGTACGCCTGAAACATGCCTATATTATTAAGTGTGAAGAGGTCATCAAGGATGAGGCTGGCAATGTGGTGGAATTGCGCTGTACCTATGACCCCACAACCAAAAGCGGTCAGGATACTTCCGGCAAAAAGGTCAAGGGCACCATTCACTGGGTGGAAGCCAATCACGCCCTGCCGGCGGAATTCCGCCTCTATGAACCTTTAATCCTGGAAGACGATCAGGAGGAGGAAGAAAACAAGTCCTTCCTGGAGCGCATCAACCCCAATTCCCTGGAGGTATTGCAGGGGTTTGTGGAGGCCCAGCTCAAAGGGGTGGCGCCTCAAACCAAGTTCCAGTTCTTCCGCCATGGGTACTTTAATGTGGACCCCAAATATACCACGGCGGAAAAACCGGTCTTTAACCGGATTGTTTCCCTGAAAAGCTCTTTCAAATTATAAGTGGGGGCTTTTGCCCCCCTGTATACTGTGTATGGGGCCAATACTTGTAATCTTTTGGAACCGCTGAGTGCGGACCCGCATGCTAGGTGGTGTGAGAGGATGGGGGTTAATCACCCCCTCCTACTCGCTCGATCAGGATTTCAACAAGGCTTACAAAGCAGTAAGGAATTTCTTTTCCTCGACTAACATCGACCTTCCGCTGAACTGCATTATCCGCATGATAAACCCTCACCACCAGGCTGCCACTGCTATCAACCAGTCCCAGCACATCCCCATGGGCATTGACCAGATCGAAGTAGGCAGGAAGCTGGCGAAGGCAGAAAAAAGGGGGATTACTTCAGAGGTTATTGAAAAACTCCGCCTGGTAGTCAAAGGGCGGAACAACCGGGTAGCGTCTTTGGAGAAAAAGCTAGCTGAGTTTGATGCCCACCGGCAGAGCGGCACGATACCAAAGGTAATCTTTGGCGGCAGAAAACTCTGGGAAAGAATCTGCAAGGGGCCTTTCCCTTTGCGAAGATGGTGGAAGCGGTGTGCAGAAGGGTTGTCAAGGAAAGGATACCCTTCGAGCTTGTACCTGCCCGGCACACGTCCACCATAGGTTACTGGAAGTACATGGAGCGTTATGCCGTCCCGGTACACTGTGCTGCAGCACTGGTTATTGGCCGCCGGGCGATGGGCTTTAGGGAACGGGTAACGAAAGAGCTTCAGCAACTGGTAACCCAAATCAAGCAAGACCTAACCTGTAAAGTCAATCCTAATATACCGAGGGAAGGAAAAGGGATGACCCGTAGGGTCAGGGCCTGCTTGAGGTGGCTGGATGGTAAGCTCCTGTTGCACAACGGGTTTGCCCGACAGCAGCAGGAGGCATATTACTCCGTCTGGCACGACCTCAAAAAACTTGCCCTGTCCTTACGGTAACCCCGTTTAGCCGGTGTCGGGAAAACCGGTAGGCGTTCTAACAGGACGGTCCGGACGGCGGTGAGCTTGCCGCTTCTACTCCAGTTTACTTCGACCTGCTGGTGCCGAAAGACATTCCGAAGGCGAGCCTGGGGTACGGGAGAGGATAACCTCTTCGTTCGGGCTCCGGGTGGGACTCCCGGGCCGAGGTCCCCTGTCGCCCTGCCCCTCGGAGGGCAAATCAAATGTTCGGAAAGGAGGCGAAGACCTGGTCTGGGGGCCGGTTTGGCTGGAGATAAAAACAGTCAAGTTTTTTGAACCAGGTGTAAATAATGGACAAATTTTTTGTGAATAAGGACGAAGTGGTTTTAATGGTCATTGATATACAAGAGAGACTAGTTCCGGTAATGAAATATGGAAGTCAAATTATTAATAAGACAAATATCTTGCTAACTATAGCTAATAG
>NZ_FUXM01000047.1 GCF_900167165.1 Carboxydocella sporoproducens DSM 16521
CGGGTAGCCCATGTAAAACAGATGGGAGAACAGATATCTGTAGCCAGCCGTGAACAGGCAAAAGCAGCGGAACAGATTACTGTTGCAATTGAAGATATAGCAAATCAGACCGTGCAAGTGGCTGGTGCAATGCAGAAAATGGGTGAAGAACAGGGTAAGGTGGTAGAAAGCTTGAAAGAGATTGACAAGGTCTTAAAAGATTTGACTATGGATGTCAATAAAGATACTGTTAACCCAGTTTATCAAATGGATAAAAAAATAGAAGAATTGCTAAAGGTGGTTAATGAAGTAAAAGAAAAGTCTATGAAATTAATGCTAAACTACAATAGAATATAAGGAATGAAGGACTAGCAATGCTTTTTTAGCATTGCTAGTCCTTTTCGAGATGGGGGGCGACGAATGAAAAGTTTGCTAAGAGATACAATTTATCAACTAACTGGTAATGTATTAAGTAATAGCAAAATAGATCGTATCGAAAATCAATTAGTAAAAATATACAATCTAAAGACAACTGAATTAAATGAATTTATTACTTCGAATTTAAAAACCTCAGAGTTTAGAAAAATATTAATCGATTTAGCTACAATAAATGAAACTTATTTTTTTAGAGAAGAGCATTTGTTGGATACCATGATATATTTGTTGAAAAAGTCTCCTTTTTATAAAGATATTTTTATTTGGAGTGCTGCGGCGTCTACTGGTGAGGAAGCATATAGTATAGCAATAAAAATTTTAGAGTCTGGGTTAATATTGCCGAATACCAACTGGCAAATAGTTGGTACAGATATAAACCCGTTAAATATCGAAAAAGCTCGTCAAGGCTGTTACAATAAAAATAGTTTTACTTTCAGACAAGTAAAAAATGAAAAATTAATAAAAAAATATTTTAGTAGGCACCCGGATAACCATGATATTCTTATAGTTAAAGATAGTATAAAGAACCATGTAATTTTTCATGTAGCTAATTTAATAAATTTAAGTGATCTAGAAACAAAAATTGGCAATATTAAATTTAATATAGTCTTTTTGAAAAATGTATTATTTTATTTTGATTCCGATAATAAAAAAATTGTTTTGGATAATATATATAATTTTATGGAAAGAAATAGTTATCTTATTTTAGGTTCCTCTGAGTCAATATACAACATAAAACATAATTTTATCAGATATGAAATTAATAACTCTATTGTTTATAAAAAAATATAGGAGGCTATAAGAAGATTTTAAGGTGGTAACGCTATGAGATATGAGTTATTTGAGAAAATTTATGATATTGATTCGAACATGAATATTAAGGAAATTTTATTAGCTACTATCAAGTCGATAGTACAGGCAATCGGGGAAAGAGATCGGTATACGAGAAAACATTCAGAGAATGTAGCAGCATATGCTAAGATAATTGCTAATGAGCTAAGACTTTCTCAGGATGAAATCGAAAAGATTTATTTGGCGGGATTATTTCATGATATAGGTAAGATAGGGATTCCAGATTATATACTGAATAAGCCGGGGAAATTAAACGATGAAGAATTAATGTTTATCAAGGAGCATCCTCGAATAGCCTGTCGTATTTTGGAAAGCTTTGATATTTTTAAGGATATTTTACCTGCAATTGAGCAACATCATGAACAGTGGAACGGTAGTGGATATCCCTTTGGCTTGATTGGGGAATCGATAGATCTAGGGGCAAGAATTATTGCGGTTGCAGATGCCTTTGATGCCATGATTACTGATCGGGTATATAGAAAGGGAATGAAGCAGGATGAAGCAATAGATAACTTAATCAAAGGTGCCGGTCAACAATGGGATCCTGAAATTGTGGACGTATTTGTCCGCTGGTGGGAAAAAATGTATAATCCTCAAGGTAAACATGACTGGAAACTAAAATACGTAAGAACTATATACAAGGATTTTTTAAATGATGCAACAGAAGGCAAGGTTATTCTTTTAGATGAAAGCGATATTGAAAAGTACAAAGAAGATTATAAAGTTTACGGTGAAATGCCAGTTTTATACTATCGGGACCTGATTGAGGCCAGAAAGCTTTTTAATGAATTTCTGGATCAATTAGATATTAACAAAGAAAAACAGCGTATTTACATTCTTGTTTTTTCAGAACTGGTAAACAATATTTTAAAACATGCTGAACGCGGTATGGTAGAATGGGGGATTGACAATTTTGATGATTTGGTTTTGACTGTTAATGATTATGGTCCCGGGTTTTTGCTGGAAAAGCTGCCACAAAGTTTGTTAATCAGTGGTTTTTGTACCACAAATACACTAAAATCAGTTGGATTAGGGTTGCCGTTTGTGTTAAAATATTGTAAAAAGTTAACAATTGCCAATTGCTCAGGTGGTACCTTTATTTCTGTAAAGCTGACTAAATAAACAGACTGTCGGCAAGATGTCGGCAGTCATTTTGCTTTTCTGTGTTTGAATTTTCAACAATTTCACAAAAGAAGCTGTCGAAAAGGGAGAGAATGCCGAGGCCTTAAACGAACTAGTCAGGTCAGGAAAGCAATGCAGAAGGCAAAACGGTAGATGGATGCTAAAAAAAGAGCTGAAGGACACATTATTGATTCAGCAACCATTCTCCCGCGGGAAGGCTTTGAAGCGTTGCTGGTTTTCGCAGCATTAATCGCATTTTTGCGCAAGGCCGGTCAAAGTGACAAGGGGAAATATCTCCTGGCAGCTCAGGGAGTATTGCTGGCAGCGGCAGTAGTAGCTCTGGTCTGGTCCTGGAAAAACAAACAAGCACAAAACTAAAGCTATTGCCGATAACTTCTAACTCCCTGCTCTGATAGCAGCGAGTTTTATGTTGGTCTGGCATGTTTATTGAGCCGATGGCTTGAAAGAAACCCTGTCACCTAACCAGCGGGAAGAAAACCCGTAAGCAAGGGCGTTACTAGCCAACAGT
The DNA here is from genome assembly GCF_900167165.1 of Carboxydocella sporoproducens DSM 16521. Lineage (NCBI taxonomy): Bacteria > Bacillati > Bacillota > Clostridia > Eubacteriales > Clostridiales Family XVI. Incertae Sedis > Carboxydocella > Carboxydocella thermautotrophica. The sequence goes on from NZ_FUXM01000047.1 coordinate 2,918, forward strand.
AGGATCTATTGGTGCGCCGAAGGGGGACTCTAAAACATAGCGCAAGCGAACCGGGGTTGGCTCGTCATGTGAGTAACCTTGAATAAAGTGGGAAAGAGAAAACTGCGGCTGGAAGGCCAAAAGGAACGGCTATCGAGGTGACGAAACTGTTGGAGAGTGAGTCCGCTCAGTTGGAGTAGCTTTCGGACAGAATCTGCAGGAGGAGCTGTGTCACCTTCATCACGAAATCAAAACCGGCACATATGAACCCAACCTGTATTGCGAGTAGAAATTCCGAAAGCGGACGGGACAAACGTCCGCTTTGGATACCTACTGTAAGAGACAGGGTAGTCCAGTAAGCCATACTCCAATATGACGTTTACCTACTTTATTTTGTTATAGCACAAATGGACTAAAAAAGGACTATAGCCATTGACAATGACTTTCATTAGCAGTATAATGCAATTGAAAATCATTATCATAAGGAGGAACAACAATGAAAGTCAAACAATGGCTAGCGGCATTAGGGGTGTCCACCATTTTGCTTACAACCAGCTCCGTCTGGGCCGCAACAAAAATGCCAGCAGAAGCTACTGCCAAAATCCCGGCTTTATTGCGTGTCCTGGAGGAAACGGAAGAGGCGGTAAAAAAGGGTGAAAATACCGAGGCTTTAAAGGAAATCAAGGAATTTTATGAGCTATACGAAGGAATTGAAACCCAGGTCAAGGCAGTAGCTGCTAAAGAACATGAGAAAATTGAGGAACATGTGGATGAGGTTAAAAAACTGCTGGCTGCCAAGCAGGTGAAAAGTGAAGAGGTAGAGCAACATCTTGAAGCGATTGCCGGTGAATTAAAAGAACTGTCCGGCCAGGAAGATGCTGCTGAAGGTAAGACAGTAGATGTGGCTGCCAAACAAAAAGAGTTAAAGGAAATCTTCGAAAAAGCGGAAGCAGCCGCAAAGGCAGGAGATTGGAATAAAGTAAAAGAGGAAATCGGGGAATTTTATCTGGGCTATGAAACCATTGAGAAACAGGTAGAGGTATCTAACCGGGAAGCCCATGAAGCTATTGAAGCAGGAGTAGATGAGATTAAATCCCTGTTGGCCCAGAATCCGGTTTCCGCAGAGAAGGTAAAAGAGGCCCTGGAAAAAATCGAATCCGGACTGGTTGCCATCGCACCGGCTGAGCAGAAAGCTGAAGGCAAAGTTAAAGTGCTGGCTGAGTTGCAGGAAAAACTGGAAGCAGCTTTGAAAGCTGTGGAAGAACAAAACTGGGAGAAAGCCAAAGCTGAACTGGCAGAATTCTATGAGAAATATGAAGTAATTGAGGCAGAAGTCAAAGCCAGTCAGAAAGGCTTGCACGAACAAATTGAAAATACCCTGGATGAAGCCAAGAAACTTTTAGCAACTTCTGCTCCTGAACAGGGAAAAATCAAGGAAAAGATAGAAGCCCTTGAGGCCCTGGTCAAGCAACTGAAAGAAGAAAAAGCCCCAGGGGAAGAAGCTCAGGTCCAAAAAGGCAATATGAGTGGCATAATCGATTCCGCCACTATTCTACTGCGGGAAGGTTTCGAGGCCTTGCTGGTGTTTGCAGCTTTACTGGCTTTTTTGCGCAAGGCTGGACAAAATGACAAAGTGAAATATCTTTATGCTGGCGCTATCCTCGGTGTTGTGGCCTCTTTCCTGGTGGCGTGGGTCTTTGGTGCAGCCTTTACTGCCAATGTGGCTAACCGGGAAATCGCTGAAGGGGTAATTTCTCTTATCGCAGCTGGCATGTTGTTCTATGTAAGTTACTGGTTAATCAGCAAAGCCAATGCTGAACAGTGGCAAAAATATATTTCCGGTCAGACGCAGGCGTCCCTGGCGCAAAATAATGTCCTGTCCCTGGCTTTTGTAGCCTTTCTGGCGGTATTCCGGGAAGGATTTGAAACAGTTCTGTTTTACGCTGCCCTGATCCCTCAGATTGGCTGGGCCAGTGCTGGTACCGGTATGGTTATTGCCACTGCCGCTCTGGCGGCTGTTGCCGTTGCCATTTTCGTCTTCGGGATGAAGGTTCCCATTAAACCTTTCTTCACCATTACCGGGGTCTTGCTCTATTATCTGGCCTTTAAATTTACCGGAGTGGGGATTCACGAATTGCAGGAAGGAAAGGTTGTTGGTGAAACGATCATTCCCTGGATTCCCAAAGTGCAAGGGATTGGCCTGTATCCTTCCATGGAATCCCTGGCAGCCCAGGGCCTATTGCTGGCAGCTGCTGTAATAGCATTAATCTGGGTATTAAAGAACAAACCTGCCCAGAATTAGGTTAATTCAAACTGCTCCCTGCTCAATAAAAGCAGGGAGTTTGCTTTTTGTCTTGCAGATTATGGTGGAATAGTATATACTTTTTTCCATGAACAGTTATTCATTAAGGGGGCAATGTAGATGCAACTGACAGTTCCTACACCTTTTCCGGTGGGGCCGGTTAACTTATATGCCTTACAGGGGGAAAAGGGTTTTTATTTAATTGATGCCGGGGTGGCGACCCCTGAAGCCCGGCAGCTGATTAAGGACTGGCTGCCTGCTCCTTTGCAGGGTATACTGGTTACCCATGGCCATCCCGACCATCTGGGGCTGGCAGCGGAAATAGCCCGTGAGCATAATTGTCCGGTCTACTTAAATGAAGATGAGTTTCAACGATTAAAGGAGCCCGGAAGCCAGGCTCTGGCCAGGGCGGAGCTGCTGATCCAGGGCGGCGTGCCAGGGGAGATGCTGGCGGAATTGACGGAAGTTTACCAGAAGTCGCGGCAATCCTATGTAGTGCCTTTGCAGGATGTAGAAGTAAGGGCATTAAAAGCCGGAGATGTTTTTGAAACGGTACAGGGCCCGCTGGAAACCCTGTTTACTCCCGGACACTCAGCGGGACATTGTTGTTTTTATCTGCGTCAGCATGGAATTCTCTATTCCGGGGATCACATTTTAAGCGATATTTCCCCCAATCCTATTCTGGACAAGGGTAAGGATGGCCAGCGGCGGCGGTCAATGCTGGAGTACTTGCAGAGCGTGGAAATGGTAGCAGCATTGCCGGTAAAGCTGGTCTATCCGGGACATGGCCAGCCCTTTACTGATCTGGCCGCGGTTCTGGAGCGGTTCCGTGACTATCATCAACAGCGGGAGCAAACGGTAATGGCAGCCCTGGATATCACGCCCCAAACTCCCTACCAAATAGCTTGCCAGGTGTATCCCGACATGAAGGCCCTGGATGTTTTCCTGGGCATCTCCAAGGTCTGGGGGCATCTGGACCTGCTAGAACAGGAAGGAAAAGTGACAGTAACCGCTAAAGATAATGTTCACTATTACAGCCTCCGTTAGGGGGCTGTTTTTGGCATTTCATGGACGATTTTCGACCTTTCGGCGAAATGAATATATTTTCAGAAAATAATACTTTACAATCAAAGGAGGGGAATGAGCGTTCATTCATAGGGAGGTAAGAGACAATGAACTTGCGGGAGAATTTATTTAATAGTGTACAGCAAAGGGGAGAGGCGGAGGCCTATACTTATCTTGGTAAAACCTGCTCCTACACGGAACTGGGACAGCAGGTAGCCAGGCTGGCGGGTAAATTGCGAGAACTCGGGGTTAAGGAAGATTGTTCTGTAGCTTTGATTTTGCCCAATTCGGCGGAATTTCTCATCACCTATTATGCTGTGGTTAGCCTGGGTGCCCGTGTGATTCCCATTAATCCCCTTTATACCAGAGATGAGATCGGCTATATTCTGATGGACAGTCAGTCTATCGGGGTTGTGACTTTACCACAGATTGCTGCAGCTTTGCTGGAGTATAGAGCTTACTTGCCGCATTTGAGCTGGATAATTGCCTGTGGAGAAAAGGTAGAGGGGGCCATTAGCTGGGCTGAGGCTTTAGAGGCAGTGCCTTTAACCAGCTGGCAGGAGCTACATGAAGATGATGTAGCGGTAATCCTCTACACCTCTGGCACCACCGGGAAGCCGAAGGGAGCTATGCTCACTCATAAAAATCTTTGTTCCAATGCAGAGTCATTACGGCATTATGTCCGGGCTACTGCAGATGATCGTTTTGTAGTTGTTTTGCCTATGTTCCATGTGTTTTGCATGACTGTCTGCATGAATATGGCCGTACTGGTAGGAAGTCCGATGTATATCCTGCCTAAATTCTCACCAGCTGAAGTGGTAAATGTGATCAGGGACTGGCAGGCAACAGTCTTTGCCGGGGTGCCGACGATGTACAATTTTATTATGCAAATTCCTAACGCTCGTCCGGAAGATTTTCGCAGTTTGCGGCTGGCCATTTCCGGGGGAGCTTCTTTGCCGGTAGAGCTGTTGCGCAATTTCGAAGCCAAATTCCGGACTATTATTCTGGAAGGTTATGGGCTCTCTGAAGCAAGTCCGGTAGTGTCCTTCAACCCCATTGATGGGGCCCGCAAACCTGGGTCCATTGGTTTGACCATTCCAGGGGTGGAGGTAAAAATTGTGGATGACAATGACCGCGAACTACCGGCAGGAGAAGTAGGAGAACTGGTTGTAAAGGGACCGAATGTCATGGCCGGTTATTTCAATAATCCAGCAGCTACGGCGGAAGCCCTGCGGAACGGCTGGCTGCATACCGGCGATTTAGCCCGGCGGGATGAAGAGGGTTATCTCTATATTGTAGACCGCAAAAAGGACATGGTCATCGTTGGTGGCTACAATGTTTATCCCCGGGAAGTGGAAGAGGTCTTATATCAGATACCCCAGGTGCTAGAAGCGGCGGTAATCGGTGTGCCAGATCCGGATTATGGTGAAGCGGTAGTGGCCTTTGTCGCTACTAAAGCTGGTCAAACTTTAACTGAGGAAGAGGTTTTAGAGCATTGTCGCCAGCATTTGGCTAAATATAAAGTGCCGGCCAAAATAATTATTACGCCGGAGCTTCCCAAAAACAGCACTGGCAAAATTTTGCGGCGGGTGTTGAAAGAGCAGCTCGGGGCTTGACAAATGGCCTTTCCTTGGCTAACATGATAGAGAACCAGAAAAATGATTGGGTGGGGGCAGAGAGATGGCAAAGAAAAAGGGAGAGAAGTATGAGGCCATCCTCGATGCTGCGGTAAAAGTGATTGCTGCCAATGGCTATGCCAACTCCCAGGTCAGCAAGATTGCCCGGGAAGCCGGGGTAGCCGATGGAACCATTTATCTCTATTTCGACAGCAAAGAGGAAATTCTCATTGATTTGTTCAATGAGTTTATGGGCCAGTTTATTGAAGAAGTGCGCCAGGAAATCGCAGCAATGCCGGATGTGGTTAGCAAACTGCGTAAACTGGTGGAGGCTCATCTGACCAAGCTGGAAGCCAGTCCGGATCTGGCCACAGTCACCCAGGTGGAATTGCGCCAGTCCGACCCGCGCTTGCGCCTGGCTCTAGGGGAAACCCTGCGCGGTTATTTCCGTTTGATCGAAGAGCTGATTGAAGAAGGGAAGGCCCAGGGGGTTTTTGCCCCTGATCTGAATAAATATCTGGCCCGGCAAATGATCTTTGGCACCCTGGATGATATTGTTACTCGCTGGGTCTGGAGCCGTCGCCATTACAGTCTGGCGGCCCAGGTACCACAGGTTTTCCAAATGCTGCTACACGGTCTTTGTGGCCGTTAGCATATACCTACCCCCTATCTTTTCGGTTTGGCCCCTTTCGGGCCGTTTTTTCTTTCAGGCAGGAATACGGGCCAGGATGATGAATTATACTAAGCAGAAGATAAAGAAAGGAGTTGGCCGGATGAAACAGGAAGAACTCCTGCGTATAGGGGAACAGGCTCTGGCGTATTTGAAAAAAGCGGGAACGGTGGAAGGGGAAATTTATCTCTCCTCTTCCCGGGAATTGTCAGTAGATGTGGCGAATAGCCAGGTGGAAACCCTGAAAATGGCGGAGGAACAGGGTTTGGGAATTAGAGTGTTTCGGGAAGGCAAACTGGGGTTTGCCTATACCAGTGACTTTTCGCCTGCTGCTGTGCAAAGGGCAGTGGAGCAGGCGCTGGCTAATGCCGTACATACTGCGGCTGACCCGGCCTATGGCCTGCCGGAAAACGCTAAGGACTATCCTGAGCTTCAATTACTAGACCCCCTGCTGGCGCAGACGCCGGTTGAAACCAAAATCGAACTGGCTAAAAGGGTGGAGGCGCAAGCCCATGCCGCTGATCCGCGGGTAAAAATCACTGAGTCCTGCGGGTATTCCGAAAGCCAGTACACCATCGCCATTGTCAATACCAGAGGGCTGAAGGCCAGTTATGAGGGAGGCTACTGTGGGGCTTATGCCTTTGTAGTGGCTGAAGATAAGGGGGAAGCCCAGACTGGATATCACTTTAATTATGCTCTGGATTTTAACAGCCTGAACCCGGAAGAAATCGGGCGGGAAGCGGGTTTGCAGGCAGCCCGCATGCTGGGAGCAGAACCTCTTACCACTGCGACCATGCCAGTGGTATTTGCTCCCCGCATTGCTACCGCTTTCCTGGGCGTGCTGGCTCCGGCTTTGTCCGCAGAGGCCGTTCAAAAAGGCAAGTCCCTCTTTGCCGGCAAAATCGGCAGCAATGTAGCGGCACCGCTGGTTACTCTTATTGATGACGGACGACGGCCAGGAGCGATTATGTCCGCTCCCTTTGACGGGGAAGGAGTGCCTTCCCAGGAGACCATCCTGATTCAGGCCGGGCGACTGGACAGCTTTTTATACAACACTTATGCAGCCCGCAAGGAAGGCAAACAGTCTACTGGAAATGGTCAGCGGCCCAGTGGGTTTAAAGGCACTCCTGAAATCGGTACTACCAATTTCTTTCTCGCACCTGGACCCGTCAGTCCTGAGCAGCTGCTGGCAGAGATTGAATATGGTTTCTATGTCACGGAAGTAATGGGCATGCATACAGCCAACCCCATTTCCGGGGATTTTTCCGTTGGAGCAGCCGGTTTCCTGATTGAGAAAGGCCAGTTAACCAAACCGGTACGGGGAGTGGCACTGGCCGGCAATCTGGCTGAGCTACTGCAAAAAATCGATGCCATTGCTGATGACCTGACCTTTTTTGGCGGCAAAGGCTCACCAACTGTGCGCATTCAAGCCATGCCCGTCAGTGGCAAGTAGCAGTCTGGCATGTCGGATTTTTTCCGGCATGCTTCTTTATTCCCTTGACTACTTGTGGTAAAATATTGTACTGATGGGTTTAAGACAGGTGGTGAAAAGGATGAAAAAAGTTCTGGTTTTAAATGGACCAAATCTAAATTTGCTGGGGATCAGAGAACCAGGGGTTTACGGGGAAACTACCCTGGTGGAGATCAACCGTATGATGGAAAAACTGGGGCGCCAGTTTGGCCTGGAGCTGGAGTTTTTTCAGTCCAATCACGAGGGCAGTTTGATTGACCGCATTCACCAGGCCTATGGCCGCTGTCAGGCTATTATTATCAATCCCGGGGCCCTGACTCATTACAGTTTTGCCCTGCGGGATGCCCTGAAAGCGGTGAATCTGCCGGTAGTGGAGGTGCACCTGACCAATATCCATGCCCGGGAACATTTCCGGCAGCTTTCGGTTATTGCCGATGTAGCAGCTGGAACCATATGCGGGTTCGGGCCGGAAAGCTACATGCTGGCAGTGCAGGCAGTTGCGGCTTTACTGGCCAAGGAGGAAAATCAATGAATTCAAGAGTACATAAGTTGAGACAATATTTGCAACAGGAAAAACTGGAGGGCTATCTGGTCAACCGGCCGGAGAACCGCCGCTACCTCAGCGGTTTTACCGGCAGTAATGGCTGGTTGTTGATTACGGAAAAGGATACCCTGCTGTTGACGGATTTTCGCTATCTAGAACAGGCTGCAGCCCAGGCGGATGGCTGGCAGGTAATCGACCTGGGCAATCAGCCCATGGAAAAACTGGTGCAGACCATCAGGGAGACCGGTATCAGTAATGTAGGTTTTGAAGCGGATTTTCTGCCCTATAAACAGGGACAAACCCTGCAGGAAAAACTTAAGCCCCTGGAACTGGTGGCCCGGGAAGGGCTGGTGGAACGGCTGCGCTGGCTCAAAGATGAACAGGAGCTGGCTCTGATCGAAAAAGCAGTACATATTGCCGACCAGGCCTTTGAGCGCTTGCTACCTGTAATTAAACCCGGGATTTCGGAACTGGAACTGGCTCTGGAATTGGAATTTATTCTGCGGCGGCTGGGCAGTGAAGGGCTGGCTTTTCCTTCTATCGTGGCCTCCGGGCCCCGTTCTTCCTTGCCTCATGCTACTCCCAGCCAACGGCAGCTGCAGGCCGGGGATTTCCTCAAACTGGATTTTGGGGCAGTCTGGCAGGGTTATCATTCGGATATGACCCGAACAGTGGTGCTGGGGAAAGCCACGGCAGAACAGAAAAAAGTTTATGAAACCGTGCTGGCGGCGCAGCTACAGGCTCTGGCTGTCATCCGGCCGGGATTAACAGGACGGGAAGTGGACAAAGTGGCCCGGGATCTGATCAGCGCTGCCGGTTATGGCCGGAATTTTGGCCATGGTCTGGGCCACAGTCTGGGTCTGGTGATCCATGAAGAACCACGCCTTTCTCCCCAGGGAGATGTGACCCTTGCTCCCGGGATGGTATTGACTGTTGAACCGGGAATTTACCTGCCCGGCTGGGGTGGGGTAAGGATTGAGGATGTGGTTGTTGTTACTCCTGAGGGTTGCCGGGTGTTGACCAAAGCTCCGAAGACCCTTTTGGAAATAGAACTCTAGAGATAAAACAGGAGGTTGAGTTAACAGATGATTTCTTCCAACGATTTTCGTAATGGCATGACCATTGAGGTCGAAGGAGATGTTTATCAGATCGTGGAATTTCAGCACGTCAAACCGGGTAAGGGTGCTGCTTTTGTGCGCACCAAGCTGAAAAATGTGCGTACCGGTGCTGTCATTGAGAGAACTTTCAATGCCGGAGAGAAAGTGCCCAAAGCCCATGTGGAACGGAAAGAAATGCAGTATCTCTATAATGATGGCGAAAACTACAACTTTATGGATATGGAAACCTATGACCAGGTCATGTTGTCCAAAGAGCAACTGGGAGATGCCATCAAGTGGCTTAAAGACAATATGAATATCCATGTGTTGATGTTCCAGGGACAGACCATCGGGGTAGAAGTGCCCAATTTTGTAGAACTGAAAGTAGTGGATACTCCGCCGGGAATCAAGGGTGATACTGCTTCCGGCGGTTCCAAACCGGCCACTCTGGAAACCGGAGCGGTGGTACAGGTGCCCTTCTTTGTGGAAACCGGTGATGTCCTGCAAATCGATACCCGGACCGGCACCTATATCAAACGGGTATAATTGTTGACCTGGCGGGAAAACCTAAGGGGCAGGATTGAAAGAGAAAGGGGATGAAAATATGAAAACCCTGAAACAACGGGTAAGCTATCTCAAAGGACTGGCAGATGGGCTGAATATCAATAGTGAAACCAGGGAAGGGCGTTTGCTGGTAGAAGTCATCGATGTGCTCAGGCATATGGCCGAGAAGATCGATGAACTGGATGAAGCCTATGAAGAACTGGCTGATTATGTAGAGTCCATTGATGAGGATCTGGAAGAGCTGGAAGAGGAGCTGGATACTGTCTGCGACTGTGGCCATGACCATGATGAGTTTGAAGATCTGGATGAAGATGAATTTGTCGATGTGGAATGCCCCAACTGCCATGAAATAGTGGCCTTTGAACGGGATATCATTGATGATGAGGATTTGATTGAAGTAACCTGCCCCAATTGTGACACAGTAGTGTTTGTTAATGACCAGGATGTAGACTGGTCAGAAGTGGAAAAAGCTGGCCAACAAGCCAGAGCTGAAGAAGAAGACATTTAAATTTAATATGCTGCAACGGAAAACCTGGAGGCGATTTGCCTTCAGGTTTTTTTCATGCTGGCATAAAGTAGACAAGTTCGCATATACATGGGTACAGAAAGGGGGGTGAGGGGGTTGGAAAAGATAGCAGCCTGGCTGGCTCCTAACCTGGCTGCAGCGGTGCTGACAGTACCGCCTGAGCGCTGGCCCCTGGTGGAGGAAATCCGGTTGCGGGCTGGGCGACCGCTGCAGCTGCGGCTGGGAGATGAGGAGATGTGGCCGCGACTGGAAGGAGAGCCGGTACTGGTTACCGCTGAGGATATTGCCCGGACCCTGAATATAATGACGGCTGCTTCCATTTATGCCTATGAGGCGGAATTGAGCAAGGGATATCTTACCCTACCCGGTGGACACCGGGTGGGTATTGCCGGCAAGGTGCTAAGGGACGGCAACAAAATCCGGGGTTTTCAGCATTTCGGTTCCCTCAATATCCGCCTGGCCCGGCAGTATCCAGGGGTAGGAGAAAAGCTATTGCCCCAGTTGCTGGATAAAGTAACAGGCAGACTTCATAGCACCCTGATTATCTCGCCACCGCGCTGTGGGAAAACCACTTTGCTCAGAGATTTAGTCAGGCTGGCTAGTAGCGGCTGGCCGGCAGCCGGACTGGCCCCTCTGACTGTGGGCCTGGTGGACGAGCGGTCGGAAATTGCCGGCTGTTATCAAGGGATACCTCAGCTGGAAGTTGGCCCCCGCACCGATGTGCTGGATGGCTGTCCTAAAGCGGAAGGGCTGTCTATGTTAATTCGCACCATGGGGCCGGAACTGGTAGTCTGTGATGAAATCGGAACTGCTGCTGACCAGCAGGCGTTGCTGGAAGCAGCCAATAACGGGGCAATTTTGCTGGCCAGTATCCATGGGGCCGGGATCAACGATCTGGCCCGCCGGCCGTTTGGACGGGAATTGCTGGCCCTGCGCCTTTTCCAGAGAATCGTAGTGTTAAGCCGCCGGGAAGGGCCGGGGACAGTGGAAAAAGTTTACCTGCGCTGAGGAGGTGAAATTATGTGGCTGAAACTGGCCGGGATGCTGCTGGTAGTGGGGTCATCCTCAGCAGCCGGATTGACTATAGCTGGACAGCTGCGAAAAAGACCCCAGCTGCTGGCGGCCTTGCAGAACGGTTTACAGGTCCTGGAAACCCAGATCGTTTTCGGGGCGGTGCCATTAGCGGATGCTTTTTTGCATTGCGGAGCAGTGAATCAGGGGGCAGTAGGAGAGCTGTTTTTGCTGGCTGCCGCCAAAATGCAGGGAAACAAAGGTAAAACCGGTGGCGAAGTCTGGCAAGAGGCTGTAGAAGACTGGTGGCGGAACCAGCCTTTAACCCCTGTTGACCGGGAGGTGCTGGCCAGTCTGGGAGGCAGTCTGGGCAATTCTGACCGCCTGGACCAGGCCAAACATCTGGCCCTGGTTCGCCAGCAATTAGCCCAGCAGGAGGAAGTAGCCAGGGCAGCAGCCCGGCGCTATTGCCGGCCGGTCAGTTATCTGGGCTTACTGGGGGGCCTGGCTCTTACCATATTATTGCTCTGACGGGAGGTATAAACATGAAAATCGTCAATTTACAGCTCTTGTTTCAAATTGCTGGCCTGGGCGTGTTACTGATGGTGATTATGGCTGTATTGAAAGAGGCTAAAAATGAGGAGATCGGCAAAATGGCGGTACTGGCCGGGATAGTAATGGTGCTGGTGGTAGTAGTCAAGCTGCTGGGGGACCTGTTCCAGGAAGTCAAAAGCGTCTTTATGCTCTACTGACGGGGTGAGGGCGATGGAAATCATACAGGTAGTAGGAGTGGCCCTGCTGGCCAGTTTGCTGATTCTGGTGTTAAAACAGATTCGGCCGGAACTGGCCCTGTTTGTCACTCTGGTTGTAGCAGCGGGCTTGTTTGGCCTGGTTCTTACCAAGGTGGGAGCAATTTTTGATATTCTGCAACAGCTGGCCAGTAAAGCCAATGTCAACCAGGCTTACCTGGGGACGGTGCTGAAAATAATCGGCATCGCTTATATAGCTGAATTCGGGGCCCAGGTTTGCCGGGATGCGGGAGAAGGAGCCATTGCTGGCAAGGTAGAGCTGGTAGCCAAAATCCTGATTCTGATCCTGGCGGTGCCGGTCATTCTGGCCATCATCCAGTCGGTCCTGGGGCTGATGCCATGAGGTGAAGAATATGAAAAGAAAACTGTTAATAATTCTGTTATTAGTCAGCCTGGTTCTGGCGGCTGGAATCCAGCCGGTACTGGCCGCCAGCCCGGAAAATCAGGTGGATCTCAGTGGCTTGCAGGAATACCTGGCTCGCATAGACCGGGAGCTGGCCCCCTATATGCCCCAGATCAATTTTCGGAATCTGCTGGAGAGTTTGAAACGGGGCGAGTGGTCTCTCGGTGTGGGACAAGTATTGAGTGGATTGCTTAGTTTTTTCTCCCGCCAGCTTCTGGCCAACCTGAAACTGCTGGGTCAATTGCTGGTGCTAGGGGTCCTGCTGGGGTTAACGCGGACGGTAGCTGATTCCCTGGAAAACAAGGGAGTGGCGGAAACAGCGGCGGCTATCATCTATTTAGTAGTGTTCACGATTGTTTTGAAAACCTTTGCCGTTACGGCTGGAGTTGCAATTGATGGAGTTAAGGAAATGACCCGGTTTATTCAGATTCTGGCACCTGTACTGTTAACCCTGGTGGTATTAACCGGCTCCTTTCTCGGTTCCTCCTTTTTCAGTACTATGCTGGTGGGAGCGGCAACCCTTACCGCTACTTTGATGGAATTTGTGGTAATACCTCTCATTGGTCTGGCTGCTTTACTGGGACTGGTTAATGAGGTAACCGGCAAAGTTCAAGTCAGCAAACTGGCCGGGTTACTGCGTACCGGTGCAGTTTTTGCTATCGGCCTTTTGATGACGGTGGTACTGGGCATTATATCCGTCCAGGGGGTAGGCAGTGGTGTAGCTGACGGGGTAGCTTTGCGAACGGCCAAATTTGCCACCGATGCTCTGGTCCCGGTGGTAGGTGGCATGCTCAGTGATGCTGTGGAAACGGTGGTGAGCGGGGCGGTTCTGATGAAAAGTGCAGTGGGTTTAACCGGCCTGGTTATTATTGCTCTCCTGGCCGTACTGCCCGCCTTAAAAATCCTGGCAGTTACTTTTACCCTGAAACTGGCGGCAGCTCTCCTGCAACCTTTGAGTGCCGGTAAACTGGCGGATGCCTTAGAGCAGGTAGACACAAGCCTGACCCTGATGTTCGGGGCGGTTGCTATTACCGGTTTAATGTTCTTCTTGATGATTTCCGGCTTGATCGCTGCCAGCAATCTGGCTACTGCCTTGCGCTAAGGAGGGGAAATATGGAGCTCTTGCGACAGATTGTAGGACAACTTCTGGTTTTGTCCTTGCTGGCCTTGCTGCTGGAGCTGCTCTTGCCCCGCAGTGGCCTGAAAGGGACTGTACGTCTGGTAATCGGCCTCTTCTTGCTGGTTACAGTGCTAGAACCAATTCTGGGACTAGTCAAGGAAGACTGGAGCAGCCGCTTACAGGCTTTTAGCGGAGGCGGCCTGCCACAAATTGAGACAGCCCTGCGGGAAGGGGAGCGATTACGTCAGGAAGCTCTGGCTGAAAGTGAAAACAGGCTGAAGGAACAACTGTCTCAGCAGGTTAGTGCAGTAGCCGAAAGCATAACCGGTGCCAGGGTGGATAAAATCGATGTCCGGTTGGATACCAGCGGGGGAAAAGTTCAATTACAGGAGCTGACTGTCCAGCTGGAAGCACAGGGGCTGGCCGAGCATCAGAGTGTGGATGTAATGGCCCGGGGTGAGAGCGGGGCAGGGGTGGATACCCGACGCCTGGCGAAAACTCTGGCCCGGCTGTATGGACTTGACCCCGGGCTAATAAAAATAACGGTGGGGAGGTAAGCAGCAGCTTCAGAAAACTAGACTATAATTGATTGTATTTAACTGTTTTGCTACAATAAAAAAATGGAACTATTATCCATTGGAGAAGCAGCAAAGTCCGGCAGGGTTTCGGGGAGCTGATCAGGAATGCCAAAGAAACACGAGAAGAACAAATTTAGCAT
>NZ_FUXM01000048.1 GCF_900167165.1 Carboxydocella sporoproducens DSM 16521
CAGCCGTAAACGAACTAAATCTCCAATTGTTTGTATTTCTGTCCACTCAAATAGCTTAATTTGTGGTATAATAGCCATAACAGGCATCCCTCCCTGGGTAGGATTTTTGTCTTTTCAACTTCAATTTTACCACAGGTGGATGCCTGTTGCTTATTTTTTACAACATTTGAGGCTGGGGTGAATTTTTCCCTCAGCCTCTTGTTTTGCGCTAAAAACCCTTTTCTATACACCTTTTTCTGGGGTAAATTTATTTTTGACCTTTCGCTAATCCCTTGGATTGTCAGGATTTTCTGACAACGCAATTAGCTCTCCAGTAAACACAGCCCCTGGGGGGGCGCCGTGGGCCCGGCCTGGTTACGGTCCCGGCTGGCAATGATTTGGGTAATAACCTCCGGGTCCAGTTTTCCTTTGCCAATTTCCACCAGAGTGCCAGCAATGATGCGTACCATATTGTACAGAAAACCATTGCCGTTAATGGTGATAGTGAGTAAAGGACCATCCTGAGCCACTGCTACTTGATTAATCGTCCTAATCGTTGTCTTGCTGGTAGCTCCTGCTGCCCGAAAAGCGGCAAAATCATGGGTGCCGAGCAAAAGGCGAGCTGCCTCAGCCATCGCCTGGCTATCCAGCAAAACAGGAACATACCAGCTATAACGATGCCAGAAAGCTGAAGGTATCCGACTATTATAGATGGTATAACGGTAGGTTTTGTTTTTGGCCCAGAACTGGGCATGAAAAGCCGGTTCCACTTCCTCTGCCTGCTTGATAACAATATCAGGCGGCAACCCGCCAGAATTAAGAGCCAGAGGCACTTTATCCACGGGTATCGGCCAGCTGGTATGGAAGTTAACCACCTGGCCCCGGGCATGGACACCGGCATCAGTTCGGCTGGCGCCAATTACCGTGATGGCTTCACCAGTCCAGCGCTGTAATACTCTTTCCAGCTCACCCTGAATAGTAGGTAGCCCCACTGTTGCCTGACTTTGAAAGCCATGATAATTAGTGCCATCATATTCCAAGATCAATTTGAGGTTGCGCATAATTTAGCCCCTCAATTCATCAAAACAAGAAGTCAGGAGAGCAGCTGCCAGCGGCTGTTACCCATCCTGACCCTTGCTAACATACTTAGACCAGCTCGAGTATTACAACCTCAGCAGCATCACCGCGGCGATTGCCAACTTTTACAATGCGGGTATAGCCGCCCTGGCGCTCGGCATATTTGGGTCCAATTTCATCAAACAGCTTTTTTACTACGGTTTCATCCAGGATATATGCCAAAGCCTGACGGCGGGCTGCCAGGTCTCCCCGCTTGGCCAGGGTAACCATTTTTTCGGCAATGCTCCGTACTTCCTTGGCCTTAGGAGCAGTAGTCTCGATGCGCTCTTCCTTAAACAAGGAGGTTACCATGTTCCGTAACAGAGCACGCCGGTGGCCACTGTTCCGACCCAGCTTTCTGTATGCCATTTAAGTTTCCCTCCTCAGTCTACTCTTCGGATTTCTTCAAGGACAGGCCCAGTTCTTGCAACTTGTTAATGACCTCTTCCAAGGACTTTTTGCCCAGGTTGCGTACCTTCATCATATCTTCTTCGGTCCGGTTTACCAGTTCTTCAACGGTATTGATACCGGCCCGCTTCAGACAGTTATAGGAACGCACCGAAAGGTCCAGTTCCTCGATAGTCATTTCCAGAATCCGATCCTTGGCTTCTTCTTCCTTCTCGACCATGATCTTGACATCACCAATGGCATCAGTCAGACCAACGAAAAGGGAAAGATGCTCGGACAGAATTTTAGCGGCCCAGCTGAGGGCAGCATCGGGACGAATACTGCCATCAGTCCAAATTTCCATGGTCAGCTTATCATAGTCAGTAATCTGTCCGACCCGGGTGTTTTCAATCGCATATTTCACCCGCCGTACGGGAGTAAAGGCTGAGTCAACGGGAATAACCCCAATTTCATGGTCCGGCTTTTTGTTGCGGTCTGCAGAAACATAACCGCGGCCTTTAGCCACAGTGATTTCCATATAGATACGACCGTGATCTAAGGTAGCTATATGCAGATCGGGATTCAAAATCTCCACATCTGCATCAGCTTTGATGTCTCCGGCCTTGACTTCGCCCTCTCCTTCAGCTTCAAGGATCAGAACCTTTTCCTCATCGGTATGCATTTTTAAACTGAGGCCTTTTAAGTTGAGGATGATATCAGTAACATCCTCAACTACACCGGGAATAGTTGAAAACTCGTGCAGTACCCCTTCAATCCGGACCGAGGTTACCGCCGCCCCCGGTAAGGAAGACAACAGCACCCGCCGCAGGGAGTTGCCCAGGGTTACGCCATAACCCCGCTCCAGCGGCTCGACAACGAATTTGCCATAGGTGTTGTCCTCAGCCAGTTCCACACATTCAATGGTGGGTTTTTCGATTTCCAGCATCCTATTTGTACCCTCCTTCTCGAGAATTCAGACCACCAGAGGGTTAGAACCAACCATTATCTGGAGTACAACTCGACGATCAGGTGCTCTTGAACAGGTACGTCGATGTCTTCTCGAGCAGGAAGAGCAACCACTTTACCGCTTAAAGTATTGAGATCCCGCTCCAGCCATGCCGGTACACCCCGGTTAGGAGCCAGCTCGATTAATTCCTTGAACCGCGGGGACTCTGTACTCTTTTCATTGATGGCAATCACATCCCCGACTTTTACCTGGAAGGAGGGGATGTTTACCCGACGACCGTTAACAGTGAAATGTCCATGCCGTACCAACTGCCGGGCTTCGTTCCGGGAGGAAGCAAAACCCAGACGATAGACTACGTTGTCCAGGCGCCGCTCCAGCAGCCGCAGCAGGTTTTCACCGGTAATGCCAGGCATCCGGTCTGCCTTTTCGAAATAGTTGCGGAACTGGGTTTCCAGCAAACCATAAATCCGCTTGGCCCGCTGCTTTTCCCGCAACTGCACACCGTATTCAGACAACTTTTTCCGAGCCTGACCATGCTGACCAGGGGCATAGCTCCGGCGGTCAATTGCACACTTACCAGTATAGCAGCGTTCGCCTTTCAGGTAGAGCTTGATACCTTCCCGACGGCACAGACGACAGCTGGGACCAGTATATCTTGCCATGTTTCAACAGCACCTCCTAAACACGACGCCGCTTGGGCGGGCGGCAACCGTTGTGGGGAATGGGAGTTACATCCTTAATCAGGCTAACTTCCAGACCAGCAGCTTGCAGTGCCCGAATCGCTGCTTCCCGACCGGCTCCCGGTCCTTTAACATAAACTTCGATTTCCTTCATGCCATGTTCGATCGCTTCCCGGGCGGCATTTTCCGCAGCCAGCTGAGCGGCAAAGGGTGTGCTCTTGCGGGAGCCCTTAAAGCCACTGGTTCCGGCAGAAGCCCAGGAAATAGTGTTACCTTGCCGGTCTGTAATGGTAACGATGGTGTTATTGAAGGTAGACTGGATGTGGGCTACGCCCTTGTCTACATTTTTCCGTTCCCGCTTCTTGGTTCTTTGCGGTCTCCGAGCCATGCTTAAATTCCCCCCTTATTACTTCTTCTTGCCGGCTACCGTCTTCCGCGGACCTTTGCGGGTCCGGGCATTGGTCTTAGTCCGCTGACCACGGACAGGCAGCCCACGACGATGACGAATGCCCCGATAGCAGCCAATTTCAATCAGACGCTTGATGTTAAGAGCGATTTCCCGCCGCAGATCACCCTCAACTTTATAGTTCTTATCAATAACTTCCCGCAGACGAGCAACTTCATCTTCAGTCAGATCCCGCACCCTTGTGTCGGGGTTAATTCCGGTTTCGGCCAGAATCTTCTTGGAAGTGGGAAGACCAATACCAAAAATATAGGTCAGAGCCACTTCTACCCGCTTTTCCCGGGGCAGGTCTACACCAGCAATACGGGCCATAGTTCGCTACACCTCCTATGTCCTTAACCTTGCTTCTGTTTGTGTTTGGGATTTTCGCATATCACCATAACAGCGCCCTTGCGCTTGATAATTTTACATTTTTCGCAGATAGGTTTTACAGATGGTCTAACCTTCACGGCAATTCCTCCTTTTGTCCCGGGTTACTTATACCGATATACAATCCGGCCTCTGGTCAGGTCATAAGGAGATAATTCCACAGTGACCCGGTCCCCGGGCAGGATCCGGATGAAATTCATACGGATTTTGCCGGACACATGGGCCAGCACCCGGTGTCCATTATCCAGTTCCACGGTAAACATGGCATTAGGTAGGGGCTCAATTACAGTGCCCTCTACCTCGATGACATCTGATTTGGCCATAGGTCTTTACCCTCCTTGTGTCCCACAAATCATTGCTCAGGTATTGCTCCCAGGTCCTTCAAAGCCTTGCGGACTTCATGGTTGAAGATGCGCACGCCGGCCAGCTTTTTTCTGGCAATCTCCTCGGCAATAGCAGGCATGGCTTTCAAGTGTTTAATATTCTTTTTCTTTGGAGATTCCACTTTGCGCAGATCCCCATCTACCACCGCCACCATGGTATCAGACAGATAATCCCATACCAGGAAGGGGCGGCCTTGATCCCGGCCAGCCCTGGAGTAAACCAGCTGACCGATTTGCAATTCCTTCTCAGCCATGGATTGCACCTCCATGCCACAAGGCACCTAAACCTTAGTCAATATTTCCGGGCCATCGGCTGTGATGGCGATGGTGTGTTCGAAATGAGCCGACAGCGAACCATCCAGGGTCACCACTGTCCACCCATCCGCCAGTGTCTTGACATGATACTCACCCATATTGACCATCGGCTCAATCGCGAGAGTCATCCCTGGCAGCAACCTGTGGCCTCGCCCTGGCGGACCGAAATTGGGCACCTGGGGTTCTTCATGCATTGCAGTACCTATGCCATGGCCAACATAGTCCCGAACCACGGAAAATCCGTGGCTTTCTACATATTTTTGTACTGCGTGGGAAATATCTGAAATCCGGTTGCCGACTTTCGCCTGACTGATGCCCTGGTAGAGGGATTCTTCTGTAACTGCCAGCAGCCGCCTGGCATCAGCAGAAATGTCACCTACCGGAAAAGTCCTGGCACTGTCACCATAAAATCCATTAAGTACCGCACCCACATCAATACTAATAATATCACCATTTTCCAGTTTTCTTAAACCGGGAATGCCGTGGACAACTTCTTCATTGACTGAAGCGCAGATTGTGGCCGGATAGCCGTGATAACCTTTGAAAGCGGGTACTGCCCCCAGCTTTCGGATCACATTTTCAGCTATCCGGTCCAATTCCGCCGTGGTTATGCCCGGGCGAACTGCCTGTTCCAGCTCTGCCAGAGTTATAGCCACCACCCGACCGACTTCCCGCATCAATTGTAGTTCCTTCTCGGTTTTAAAGTGAATGGCCAACCCGTTCCCTCCTGTTCAGGACGACAGCCCACCGGCCATTACCCCCGCATGAATCCCTGGTAATGGCGCATCAGCATCTGCGCTTCCATTTGCTTCATAGTATCAAGGGCTACCCCGATCACGATAAGCAGGGCCGTACCTCCGAAATAGACGTTCTGGATTTTGGTTATTGCCATCATGAAGTTAGGCAGGATGGAAATCAAGGCCAGGAATACCCCACCTGCTAATGCCAGTCTCATCATAATCCGATTGAGAAACTCTGCGGTGGGACGGCCTGGTCGAATTCCCGGAATAAAGCCGCCATACTTCTTCATGTTGTC
This sequence comes from Carboxydocella sporoproducens DSM 16521, assembly GCF_900167165.1. Classification (NCBI taxonomy): domain Bacteria; kingdom Bacillati; phylum Bacillota; class Clostridia; order Eubacteriales; family Clostridiales Family XVI. Incertae Sedis; genus Carboxydocella; species Carboxydocella thermautotrophica. Next base: position 5,696 of record NZ_FUXM01000048.1, read on the forward strand.
CGCTACATCTACCGGGTTAAAGGTAATGGCCGTATAGAAAAATGTAAATGCGATGATTAGTAGAGCAAAGAAGATCGTATTCAAAAAGCTGCCCCAGCCAAACCACTGGATAAACCACTGGGCAAAACGGTTAGTAGGGAAATACTGGGCAATCTGTACCGGGAACATCAGCAAAGAAGAGGCGAAAATCACCGGAATAACGCCAGCCTGATTAACCTTAATGGGAATATGGGTACTCTGCCCACCATAAACTTTCCGGCCAACCACCCGTTTGGCATACTGTACCGGGACCCGCCGCTGTCCTTCTTGAATGAATACAATCCCGGCGATTACCAGTGCACCGATTACGACTAGAAGCAGCACATTCAAAACATTGATACTGCCTGCTGCCAGCAATTTTTGAATATTGGCAAGAGCAGAAGGAATGCGGGAAACAATCCCTGCGAAAATAAGCAGGGAAATACCATTGCCAATGCCCTTTTCCGTGATCTGTTCACCCAGCCACATCAAAAAGGCTGTACCGGCTGTCAGACTGGTAACAAAGACGATATAGGTTACAATCCCTTTATTGGGAATAGCTGCACCCAGCCCGAAATAGATACCAGTTGCCTGGATAAAAGCCAGCACAACCGTCAGATAGCGGGTGAATTCAACTATGCGCTTCCGCCCCTCAATACCTTCTTTAGCCCATTGCTCCAGAGTGGGAATAACCACTGTCAGCAATTGCATGATAATGGAGGCGTTAATATAGGGGGTGATACTCATAGCAAAGATGGAGAAGTTTTTAAAAGCACCCCCGGAAATCACATCGAAAAAGGCTACAAAGGCCTGGCTTTCCAGCAATTTTCTAATAGCTGCTACATCGATACCTGGCACAGGCACGTGTACACCCAGCCGAAAAACAAACAGCATCATTAAGGTATAAAGCAGCTTTTTCCGCAGCTCACCAATCCGCAGGGCATTGGACAGGGTTGACAGCATCTTAGATCACCTCAGCTTTTCCGCCTGCTGCCTGAATCTTTTCCACAGCAGACTTGCTAAAGCTGTTGACCTTAACTGTCAAAGCCTTTTCCAACTCCCCGTTACCTAGAATTTTGACGCCATCCTTTACGGACTTGATGACCCCGGCTTTGACCAGCAGTTCGGGGGTAACTTCCGTTCCGTTTTCGAAGATATTCAGAGCTGATACATTGATGGCCACGATTTCCTTGCGGAAGCGGGCATTGTTGAAACCACGCTTGGGTATGCGCTGTTGCAGCGGCATTTGACCGCCTTCGAAACCAGGACGCACGCCACCCCCACTCCGGGCCTTTTGCCCTTTGTGGCCGCGGCCGGCAGTCTTACCTAATCCCGATCCGATCCCCCGGCCTTTGCGGACAGGTTCGAACTTAGAGCCAGGAGCCGGTTGCAGCTCATGAAGCTTCATCACTTACACCTCCCTGTCCTATTCGCTAATTTCTTCAACCTTGAGCAGGTGTTGTACTTTTTTCACCATACCCCGAATCTGAGGGGTATCATTATGAATAACAGTCTGTTGCAGCTTTCTGAGTCCCAGGGTCCGCACAGTGACCTTCTGGTCTTCAGCATAGCCAATTGGGCTCTTCACCAGAGTGATTTTCAGTTGAGCCACTGTACTCCCTCCTAACCGAGAATTTCGTCCGGATTTTTGCCCCGCAGTCTGGCTACTTCCTCAACGGTCTTGAGGGCTTTCAGTCCTTCCATGGTAGCCCGTACCACGTTGTTGGGGTTGGAAGTGCCCAGAGACTTGGCCAGGATGTCATGTATGCCGGCCAGTTCCAGAATAGCGCGTACAGCACCTCCGGCAATAACACCGGTACCTTCGGAAGCGGGCTTGAGCAGGACTTTGCCAGCGCCAAACTTCCCGACAACTTCATGGGGAATGGTGGTGCCTTTAAGTGGCACGCGAATCATGTTTTTCTTGGCATCTTCAATTCCTTTGCGAATGGCATCAGGTACTTCCCCGGCTTTGCCGAGACCAGCACCGACATGGCCATTGCCGTCACCAACGACTACCAGGGCGCTAAAGCTGAAACGCCGACCGCCTTTAACAACCTTGGCTACCCGATTTATTGCCACAACCTTTTCGGTCAGTTCCAAGCTGTTGGGATCGATTTTCTCGATCTTGGCCATTACTTTCCCTCCTTACGCAGGTACTTTAGAATTCCAGTCCGGCTTCGCGAGCTGCATCAGCCAGGGCCTTTACCCTGCCATGATATAGATAGCCACCGCGGTCGAAAACAACCTTGGTGATACCTGCTGCTCTGGCCTTCTCAGCCACAGCCTTACCTACTACCCTGGCGGCTTCTACATTACCGCCATATTTTACCTGGCTGCGAATTGCCGGCTCAACGGTAGACGCGGCTACCAGAGTTGTACCGGTCTCATCATTGATGATTTGAGCATAGATATGATTCAAACTGCGGTAAACTGCCAGACGAGGTCTTTCGGCAGTCCCAACTACTTTTTTCCGAACCCGCAGATGTTTTTTGCGCCGAATCTCACGCCGATCTATGCGCTTATACACAGGTAAGTTCACTCCTTTCAGTTCAGGTGTTTAGGCCACCTGCTTACTTCTTCTTACCTTTACCACCGGTTTTACCGACTTTGCGGCGGATAACTTCCCCTTCATACTTAACACCCTTGCCCTTATACGGCTCAGGCTCACGGATGGAGCGAATTACAGCAGCCAGCTGTCCGACTTTTTCCTTATCGATACCGACTACAGAAATCTTGGTAGCTGCCGGAACTTCTATCTCAATCCCTGGTTCGGGTTCGATTTCAACCGGATGACTAAAGCCAAGGCTCAGCACCAGCTTACGCCCCTGCTTCTGAGCCCGGTAACCAACCCCTACCAGCTCCAGGTTTTTGCTGAAACCTTTGGTAACCCCTTCAACCATATTGGCGATCAGGGTTCTGGTCAGGCCATGCAGAGAGCGATGTTGTTTTTCATCAGAAGGTCTCTCGACGATAATTTGATTATCCACCAGGCTGATTTTCATGTCCTGGTGAAAGGTTTTGGTCAGCTGCCCTTTGGGGCCTTTGACAGTTACGACATTGCCGTCGATTTTGACTTCCACCCCATTGGGAACAGCCACCGGCTGTTTACCGATTCTGGACATGATGACACCTCCTACTTCTTACCATACGTAGCAGATTACTTCGCCGCCCAGTCCTTCTTTGCGAGCTTGCTTATCGGTCATCAAGCCTTTGGAAGTGGAGATAACGGCAATTCCGAGTCCACCGAGAACCCGGGGAATTTCATCTTTCTTGGCATAAACCCGAAGGCCGGGTTTGCTAATTCGCTTGAGGCCGGAGATGACTTTCTCCTTGTTGGCACCATACTTCAGATAGATGCGCAAAACCCCTTGCTTGCCATCTTCAATATATTCATAATCCTTGATGAAGCCTTCGTTTTTCAGAATCTCGGCCAGAGAGGTCTTCATCTTGGATGCAGGTACTTCCACTTTTTCGTGGTAGACCATATTCGCGTTTCTGATCCGGGTCAGAAAATCCGCAATGGGGTCGGTCATTACCATGGTTGAGCTACCTCCTTCCGTTTATCCTACCAGCTGGCTTTTTTCACGCCGGGAATTTCGCCTCGATATGCCAGCTCCCGGAAGCAGATCCGGCAAATGCCGAATTTCCGCATGTAGGCCCGGGGACGGCCACACAGTTTGCAGCGGTTATAACCCTGGACTTTAAATTTGGGCTTCCGCTGTTGTTTGGCAATCATCGATTTCTTAGCCACGTTCTTCCCTCCTTACTTGCTGGCCCGGAAGGGCATGCCCAACAAACGGAGCAGTTCACGGGCTTCTTCATCAGTTTTGGCGCTAGTAACGATGGTTACGTTCATTCCACGCAGTTTATCGACCTTGTCATACTCGATTTCAGGGAAGATCAGCTGTTCCTTCAGGCCCAGGTTATAATTGCCCCGGCCGTCGAAACCTGTAGGAGATACCCCGCGGAAGTCCCTTACCCGGGGCAGGGCTACATGGAACAGTTTGTCCAGGAAATGATACATCCGGTCGCCCCGCAGAGTAACTTTCACACCGATGGGCATGTTTTCCCGCAGCTTAAAGCCGGCGATGGATTTTTTGGCCCGGGTGACGATGGGCTTTTGACCGGTAATCATGGTCAGGTCATTAACAGCAGCCTCAATGGCCTTGGGATTTTGAATGGCTTCTCCCAGACCGATATTGATTACCACTTTTTCCAGTTTAGGAATTTGCATAACGTTTTTATAGCCAAACTTCTGCATCAATGCAGGAGCTACTTCGGCTTGGTATTTCTCTCTGAGTCGTGCCAAGGTTACTACCTCCTTTCCCGGTCAAGTTCTATTCGAGGTTAGTGCCACACTTTTTGCAAACCCGAACTTTTACTCCGTCTTTAATCAGTTTGCCATAACGAACGCCTTTACCACATTTGTCACACCAGAGCATGACATTGGAAGCATGGATGGGAGCTTCCTTGCTGATAATCCCACCCTGGGGATTTGCTTGATTGGGCTTGGTGTGGCGTTTTACAATATTCACACCTTCAACAACAACGCGGTTTTTGTCGGTGATTACCTGCAGCACTTTCCCTTTTTTACCGGCATCCTTCCCGGTAATAACTACTACAGTGTCGCCTTTTTTTACATGTACCCTGGACATTCTGCCACCTCCTTAGAGAACTTCCGGAGCCAGGGAGATGATTTTCATAAAGTCCCGATCCCGCAACTCCCGAGCTACAGGTCCAAAAATCCGGGTTCCCCGGGGGCTTTTGTCTTCCTTGATGATTACAGCGGCATTGTCATCAAACTTAATGTAGGAACCATCAGGACGACGTACTTCTTTATTGGTCCGCACCACAACGGCCTTGACCACATCACCTTTCTTGACCACGCCGCCAGGTGTTGCTTCTTTAACAGAACAGATGATGATATCACCAACCGAGGCATAACGGCGGTTGGAACCACCCATTACCCGGATGCACATCAGTTTCTTGGCCCCAGTATTGTCAGCCACATTCAGGATTGTCTGCACCTGAATCATATCTGGTGACCTCCTTTCCTACAGTTGTTCCTTCCGCTCCAGGATCTCGACAACCCGCCAGCGCTTATCCTTGCTCAGCGGCCGGGTTTCCATTATTTTGACTCTGTCGCCAATGCGGCAGGCGTTTTCTTCATCATGGGCCTTGAATTTCTTGGTCTGCTTAACAGTCTTACCGTACAACGGATGACGGAACATGGATTCAACAGCTACTACTACGGTTTTATCCATTTTGTCACTGACAACAGTCCCGATCCGAACCTTTCTGCTGTTTCTTTCCACAGGCGAAACCTCCTTTCCTTAAGCCTGGGTAGCTTTCAGTTCCCGCTCGCGAAGAATGGTCTTAACACGGGCGATGGTTTTGCGGACTTCCCGGATACGCATGGGATTGTCCAGCTGGCCTGTGGCCAATTGAAAGCGCAGCTTAAAGAGTTCATCTTTCAGGTCGCCCAGTTTCTGGGTCAACTCTTCATTGCTCAGGTTACGGATTTCGTTAGCTTTCATTTGCTTCACCACCCATTTCTTCGCGTTTTATGAACTTGGTTTTGATGGGAAGCTTGTGGGCAGCCAAACGCATGGCCTCCCGGGCAGTTTCCTCAGGAACGCCAGAGAGCTCAAACAGGATGCGACCGGGTTTTACGACTGCTACCCAGTACTCCGGTGAACCCTTACCGCTACCCATCCGAGTTTCAGCAGGCTTGGCGGTTATGGGCTTGTCAGGGAAAACTTTGATCCATACTTTACCGCCCCGGCGGATATAACGAGTCATAGCAACCCGGGCCGCTTCAATTTGCCGGCTGGTGATCCAGGCGGGCTCTAAAGCCTGTAACCCATACTGACCATATGCCAGCTCGGTACCGCCTTTAGCACGGCCTTTCATCCGGCCCCGGTGTACTCTTCTCCATTTTACTCTTTTTGGTACCAGCATTACTGCTCCCCTCCTTCAGCAGCCTCAGCAACAGCTACTGCCGGCTTGGCTTCAGGCAGAACTTCGCCTTTGTAAATCCAAACTTTGACACCGATTTTGCCATAAGTGGTGTTGGCTTCTGCAAAGCCATAATCGATGTCAGCCCGGAGAGTATGCAAGGGAACTTTCCCTTCGTTATACCATTCAGTCCGGGCAATTTCAGCACCTGCCAGACGACCAGAGCAAGCGATTTTAATACCGCCAGCACCCAGACGCAGCGCCCGGCTTACAGCTTGTTTCATTGCCCGACGGAAAGCAACCCGCTTTTCCAGCTGAGCGGCAACATTTTCTGCAACCAGTTGTGCATCCAGCTCCGGCACTTTGATTTCCTGCACATTTACATTGACCCGCTTACCAGTCATTTTTTCCAGGTCCTTGCGCAGGTTTTCAATTTCAGCACCGCCACGACCGATAACAATCCCCGGCTTGGCTGTGTGAATGGTAACCTTGACCCTGTTGGCACTGCGCTCAATTTCGACCTTGGAGACACCAGCACCATAGAGCCGATTCTTTACATAACGACGCAGTTTAACATCTTCCACCAGCAGTTTATCGAAATCCCGGGTTGCAAACCACTTGGCATCCCAGTCTTTAATGATCCCGATCCGCAGTCCTTTGGGATGTACCTTCTGACCCACCGTTATCCCTCCTTCTTCTCGCTGACCACCACGGTTATATGGCTAGTACGCTTCCGAATCAGATCGGCCCGACCCATAGCCCGCGGATTATACCGTTTCAAGGTTGGTCCCTGGTCAACGAAGATTTTGCTTATATAAAGGGATTGAGTGTCCATTTCATAGTTGTGTTCAGCATTAGCCACAGCAGATTTCAATACCTTTAGCACTTCCCGTGCAGCAGCTTTGGGCATGAATCGCAAGATAGCAAAAGCTTCTTGCACATCCTTGCCCCGCACAACATTAATAACCTGCCGAACTTTACGGGGCGAAATGCGTACATACTTCGCCACGGCTTTGGCTTCCATGGAATTACCCCCTCTCGTCCGTTATTTCCTGGAAGTTGTCTTTTCCCCGGCGTGCCCTTTGAAGGTCCGGGTAGGAGCAAACTCACCCAGCTTGTGTCCGACCATTTCTTCAGTAATATACACAGGCACGTGCTTTCTGCCATCATGCACAGCAATAGTATGCCCAACCATTTCCGGGAAAATGGTGGAACGACGGGACCAGGTCTTAATGACCCGCTTTTCCCCTTTTTCATTTAAAGCCCGCACTTTTTTCAGCAGGTGCTCATCACAAAACGGTCCTTTTTTCAGGCTTCTGCCCATCTTCGCATCTGCCTCCCTTCACGCTGTCTTTCGCAGGTTATTTATTGCGACGGCGCACAATAAACTTATCAGTAGGATGGTTCTTCTTCCGGGTTTTAGCACCCAGAGCCGGTTTACCCCAGGGTGTAACCGGGTTACGCCCGATAGGTGAACGACCTTCACCACCACCATGCGGGTGATCGACAGGGTTCATTACCACACCGCGGACGGTAGGTCTGATACCCAGCCAGCGAGCCCGACCAGCTTTACCGATAGTAATGTTTTCATGATCCAGGTTGCCTACCTGACCGATGGTAGCCCGGCACTCGGCCAGTACTTTCCGCAATTCACCGGAAGGCATGCGCAGCAAGGCATACTTGCCTTCCTTGGCCATCAGCTGAGCATAGGAACCAGCAGAACGTGCCAGCTGGCCACCACGGCCCGGCTTGAGCTCGATATTGTGGACAGTGGTACCTACCGGAATATTGCGCAACGGCAGAGCATTGCCCACTTTAATATCCGCTTCCGGCCCGGAGTAAATGACATCGCCAACTTTCAGACCAACAGGGGCGATGATATAGCGTTTTTCCCCGTCAGCATAGTTGATCAGGGCAATGCGAGCACTCCGGTTCGGATCGTACTCGATAGTAGCAACGCGGCCAGGAATGCCATCTTTGTTGCGTTTGAAATCAATGATCCGGTACATCCGCTTATGTCCGCCACCTTGATGGCGCACAGTCAACCGACCCTGATTGTTGCGGCCAGCCTTTTTCTTGAGAGGCTCCAGCAGGGATTTTTCCGGCTTATCAGTAGTAATCTCCTCAAAAGTGGAGACAGTTACAAAGCGGCGGCCCGGAGAGGTGGGTTTAAAGGACTTGATCGCCATTATGGTTCCCTCCCTTTCCTTGCGTCTTACACACCTTCGAACAATTCGATCTTGTGGCCTTCAGCCAGTTTAACTATCGCCTTTTTCTTGTCAGGGGTCTTGCCAACAGTACGGCCTACCCGCTTGGTTTTACCCTTGATGTTCATGGTCCAGACATCTACAACTTTTACACCAAAGGCTTTTTCCACAGCATGCTTGATTTCGACTTTGTTAGCTGCAGGATTGACCAGAAAAGTATATTTATTTTCGGCCAGCAAAGCCATGGACTTTTCCGATACTACGGGGCGAATCAGCACATCTTGATAGCTCCGCATTAGGCTAGCACCTCCTCGACCCGAGCCACTGCATCTTTGGTGATAACCAGACTGCCGTGTTTGAGCAGGTCATATACATTAATGCCAGAGGCAGTTACCGGTTTTACCCCAGGAATGTTGCGAGCAGATTTGAAGACGTTCTCATCCAGCTGAGCAGTTACCACCAGAGCATTTTGGGCTTTCAGGTTGTTCAGGACTTTCACCATTTCCTTGGTCTTAGGAGCCTCAAAGCTCAGATTGTCCAGTACAAAAATCTCATTAGCCAGAACCTTGGCGGAAAGCGCAGACTTCAGTGCCAGTCTTCTTACCTTCTTGGGCAACTTAAAGCCATACTTGCGCGGCTTGGGACCAAACACGATACCGCCCCCACGCCAGATAGGAGAACGAATGCTCCCGTGACGAGCCCGACCGGTACCTTTTTGCCGCCAGGGCTTCTTGCCACCGCCAGCGACCTCAGCCCTGGTCTTAGTGGAATGGGTGCCAGCCCGTTCAGCGGCCAGCTGAGCCACCACTGCTTGATGCAGCACATGCTTGTTGGGCTCAATGCCGAAGATCTCATCTTTCAGCTCAATTTCGCCCACCTGTTCACCGTTGATATTGTACAGTGCCACTTTAGGCATCACTTTTTCCTCCTTTCCTGCCGTTTATCTTTAAGCTTTGACGCTAGGTTTGATGATCAGCAGGCTGTTTTTGTTGCCGGGTACACTGCCTTTAATAACCAGCAGGTTGCGTTCCCGGTCAACTTTTACCACTTGCAGGTTTTGTACAGTAACCCTTTCTCCACCCATACGCCCCGGCAGAGGACGGCCTTTAAATACCCGAGCCGGGCCTTTAGCACCCAGAGAACCGACGCGACGGTGGTACTTAGAACCGTGAGCCATTGGGCCGCGGGCAAAACCGTGCCGTTTGATGGCACCGGCAAAACCTTTACCCTTGGAAATACCGGTTACATCCACTGCTTCTCCTTCAGCAAAAATATCAGCGAAAATTTCCTGACCTACCTGATATTCATCGACATTATCTACGCGGAATTCGCGAACGTAGCGCTTGGGCTGAACCCCCGCCTTGGCAAAATGCCCTTTCAGAGGCTTGTTCACCCGGGTTTCCTTCACATCACCAAAAGCAACCTGGATGGCATTGTAACCATCGGTTTCTACGGTTTTCTTTTGTACTACGACGCACGGGCCAGCCTCAATCACAGTTACGGGGATCAATTTGCCATCTTCAGTGAAAAGCTGAGTCATCCCCACTTTTCTACCCAAGATACCTTTCGCCATTTTTGCCACCTCCTATGCATTTCTCAGAACACGCCCCCAGGCGTGCCGTAATGTGTTTACAGTTTAATTTCAATATCAACGCCCGCAGGCAGATCCAGTCGCATCAAAGCATCGACTGTTTTGGGACCGGGTTCTACGATATCAATCAGCCGCTTGTGGGTCCGCATTTCAAATTGCTCCCGACTGTCCTTGTTGACATGCGGAGACCGCAAGATGGTGTAGATGGCTTTTTCCGTAGGCAACGGAATCGGCCCAGCTACCTTGGCCCCTGTCCGTTTGGCTGTTTCCACGATTTTAGCCGCAGACTGGTCCAAAATCTTGTGGTCATAGGCCTTCAAACGGATTCTGATTTTCTGTTTGCTCATTGATTTACCCCTCCTTTTTTCGCCCGATCGTTGCGGACATTCTCAGTGAAAATTCCCCTTGACGGGTAGGTGGCCCGACAAGGCAACCTTTCACCTCATCGCCTGTCGATTTGCCAACAATTATATATTATATTGATTTTACCCCAGAAATACAAGGGGTTTGCGAAAATTTTTATAGAGAAACAGATACTGCAGACTTTTTTGCCTGCAGTACCTGTCCCCAAAAGTATAACTTTAAGATTATTCGTTGATAGCTGATACCACGCCAGCGCCTACAGTCCGGCCACCTTCGCGGATAGCGAAGCGCAGACCTTCTTCAATAGCGATGGGGGTGATCAGTTCTACTTCGATCTTAACGTTGTCACCAGGCATAACCATTTCTACACCTTCGGGCAGCTTGATTACACCGGTAACGTCAGTGGTCCGGAAGTAGAACTGGGGCCGGTAACCGTTGAAGAAAGGAGTATGACGGCCACCTTCTTCTTTGGTCAGCACGTATACTTCAGCGAAGAACTTGGTGTGGGGCTTGATGGAACCAGGCTTGGCCAGAACCTGACCGCGCTCGATTTCCTTCCG
>NZ_FUXM01000049.1 GCF_900167165.1 Carboxydocella sporoproducens DSM 16521
GCAAAGAGTGTACCAGGTATTAGCACCACTTTCGCGGTGTTATCCCTGTCTGAAGGGCAGGTTGCTCACGCGTTACTCACCCGTCCGCCGCTAAGCCGCTCAGGAGCAAGCTCCCTCACGGCTCCGCTCGACTTGCATGTGTTAGGCACGCCGCCAGCGTTCATCCTGAGCCAGGATCAAACTCTCCGAATATATCTCGAAAAGTTTTCATCCGAAATTTAGTTACTCGTGAAACTGACGAGTCCGTTTTACGGTGTAGAACATCCTGTTCAGTTTTCAAGGATCTGTTCTTTTCGGTTGATTATAGGCTTCGTATTACTGCGTCATCTGCTCCTTCGTCATCCTCGACGTACCTCCAGTACGCCTCCGGTGACCCCGTCGCAGCTTCCTTGTACTACTCGCCTCTAATCAACCTCAGTATTGTTGCTTTCCTGTTCGAACTTCGTACCTCGAACTTCGAACCTCGTATCAGCGACGTTTGTTATGATATCACATCGGCAGTTATTCTGTCAACTACCATTTTTAATTTTTTTCGCTCGCGGCAGTACTGTCTGCCGGGCGCTTGCTTATATTAACACATCTTAAATTCATCTGTCAACCCCTTTTTATTTGTTTTTATTTTTACCGTGAAATAATATTTTAGATTATTTGGCTTTATGTATTTCTGATCTTCTTCTTTGTTATCCTTTTGACCCTTCTTTACCCTGAGTTGACACTAAAACTTTAGCTATTTCCTCTAACTTAAGTTTCATCTCCTTTTTAAAAAAAGAATAAGCATTAATTCTATATTTGCTTATAGAATTAATGCTTTACTGTAAAATTTTTACTTATTCTTCCTCTTCTTTTACTTTAGCAATCGAAGCCAGTTTTTGCTGTTCCCCAATTTTCATCAACCTGACTCCGGTTGTAGCCCGACCGGCGCGTTTGATCTCATCCACTTTGGTGCGGATCATTATCCCGTCGGTGCTGATGGCCATAATTTCTTCACCCGGTTTGACTACCATCAACCCTACTATCGGTCCTGATTTATCGGTTATATTAGCGGTTTTAATACCTTTTCCACCCCGGGATTGTACACGATATTCTGTCAACGGCGTACGCTTGGCAAAACCGTTTTCCGTTACAGTCAACAGCTCACCGCTATCTTCTACCACATCCAGGGCCACCACAGCATCTTCTTTACTCAGGGTAATACCTCTCACCCCTTTGGCTGTTCGGCCCATAGGTCTTACCTCCTCTTCCGAGAAGCGAATGGCCATTCCCAGCCGGGAACCCAGCACGATTTCCGATTTGCCATTGGTTAGCAGAGCCCCAATCAATTCATCATTTTCTTCTATAGTTAAGGCAACTATCCCATCTTTGCGCCCATGTTTATATTCACTTAAATGAGTTTTCTTTATAATTCCTTTTTTGGTAGCTGTCAGTAAGTAGCAGTCTTCATCAAAACTGCGGCAAGGGATAACGGCCTTGATCATTTCCTCGGGTCCGATATTGATTAAATTGATCAAAGCCGTTCCTTTAGCAGTTCTGCCTGCTTCCGGAACTTCGTGTACCTTGAGTCTATAAATTTTCCCGGCATTGGTCAGGAAGAGCAGATAATGATGGGTATTGGCGATAAATAGATGCTCCACAAAATCCTCTTCCTTGGTACCCATAGCGGTAATACCGCGACCGCCCCGTTTCTGACTCTTGTAGATATCAGCCGGCTGCCGTTTGATATAACCATGATGGGTAATTGTGATTACTACATCTTCTTCTTCGATTAGATCTTCAATATCTATCCTGTTATCCTCATTGGTGATAATTGTCCTTCTTTCATCCCCGTATTTCTCTTTAATTACAGTCAGCTCATCCTTGATGATCTCCAGGACCTTTCTTTCATCTGCCAGAACGCTTTTGTAATAAGCTATTTTTTCCAGTAAATCCTTGTATTCATTTTCCAGCTTTTCTCGTTCCAAACCGGTTAGGCGCTGCAGCCGCATATCCAGAATGGCCTGGGCCTGTTTTTCCGACAAAGCGAACTTCTCCATCAAAGCAGTGCGGGCAATTTCCGTTGTCTGGGAAGAACGAATGGTTTTAATTACCGCATCCAGGTTATTGAGAGCAATCCGCAGGCCTTCCACAATATGGGCACGAGCCTCTGCTTTGGCCAGGTCATATCTGGTCCGACGTACGATTACATCTTTTTGGTGTTCCAGGTAGTAGTGCAGGACCTGAGGTAGATTCAGCACTTTCGGCTCACCGTTGACCAGAGCCAGCATGATGATCCCGAAAGTCTCCTGCAGGGATGTATGTTTGTAAAGCTGGTTAAGGATTACATTGGGGTTGACATCCCGGCGCAGCTCGATAATTATGCGCATCCCGGTACGGTCGGATTCGTCCCTGAGGTCAGTAATGCCATCGATTTTCTTCTCTTTTACCAGATCAGCGATTTTTTCAATTAACTTGGCTTTATTGACCTGGAAAGGAATTTCATAGACCACAATCCGCATTTTGCCGTTATTCATTTTTTCGATTCTGGCCTGGGCGCGGATAGTGATAACTCCTCTACCGGTACGGTAGGCTTCCTCAATTCCCCTGGTTCCGAGAATTTTGGCTCCGGTTGGGAAGTCAGGGCCTTTGATGACTTTCATCAATTCCCTGTAATCGGCATTGGGGTTATCGATTAACATAATTACCCCATCGATAACCTCCCGCAGGTTATGGGGTGGGATTTTGGTAGCCATGCCGACTGCGATACCTTCCGAACCATTGACCAGCAGGTTGGGGATTTTGGATGGTAATACTGTCGGCTCTTTTAGCGTATCATCATAGTTAGGGACAAAATCCACCGTTTCCTTTTCAATATCAGCCAGCATTTCCAGGGCGATTTTGGACAGCCTGGCTTCTGTGTAACGCATGGCTGCAGCGGAATCGCCATCAATAGAACCGAAGTTGCCATGGCCGTCTACCAGAGGGTAGCGGGAGTTGAAATCCTGGGCCATCCGTACCATAGCATCATAGACTGCACTATCACCATGAGGGTGATAACGCCCCAGTACGTCCCCGACCAAACGGGCTGACTTTTTGTAGGGTTTGTCCGGGGTCATGTTCAGCTCATACATAGCGTAAAGAATACGCCGATGTACTGGTTTCAGACCATCCCGGACATCCGGAAGAGCCCGACCGACGATAACGCTCATGGCATAATCAATATAAGATTTGCGCATCTCGTCTTCTATGTTGATGGGCAGAATTTTTCCTGCCACTTCACTCATTCCACTTCCATCCCTTCTCTATTTACTTTAGATATCCAGGTTGCGCACTTCTTTAGCATGTTTTTGAATAAATTCCCGTCTGGGCTCCACTTTGTCCCCCATCAGGATGGTGAAAATTTCATCAGCGGCAGCCGCATCCTCCATGGTAACCTGCAGAATGGTGCGGTTTTCCGGATCCATAGTGGTTTCCCACAGCTGTTCGGGATTCATTTCACCCAGACCCTTATAGCGCTGAATGGTAATGCCATCCCGGCCAATTTGACCGAGTAGCCGCTCCAGCTCCTGATCGGAATAGGTGTAATAATGCTCTTTTCCTTTTTTAACTAAATATAAGGGTGGCTGGGCTATATAAACATAACCGGCATCAATCAGAGGACGCATGTAACGGTAGAAGAAAGTCAATAACAAAGTGCGAATATGGGAACCGTCCACATCAGCGTCAGTCATGATAATAATTCGGTGATAACGGGCTTTGCTGATATCAAATTCATCACTGATACCACAACCCAGGGCAGTGATAATGGCTCGGATTTCCTCATTGGCGAAGATTTTATCCAGACGGGCTTTTTCCACGTTTATAATTTTTCCCCGCAGAGGTAATATAGCCTGGAAGCGCCGGTCCCGACCCTGTTTGGCTGAACCGCCCGCTGAATCCCCTTCTACCAGGTATAATTCACATTCGGCCGGGTCCTTGGAAGAACAGTCGGCCAGTTTGCCAGGCAGGGAAGTAGTTTCCAGAGCATTTTTGCGCCTGGTCAATTCGCGGGCCTTTCTGGCCGCTTCCCGGGCCCGGGCTGCATTTACTGCCTTCTCAATAATCTTTCTGGCGATAGCCGGGTTTTCTTCCAGGAAGGTACCCATCCCTTCGGTTACTACCGCATCTACAATCCCTCTTACTTCCGTATTGCCCAGTTTGGTTTTGGTTTGACCCTCAAACTGGGGTTCCTCTACTTTAACACTGATTACGGCTGTTAGCCCTTCCCGGACATCTTCCCCGGTTAAATTGCCTTCGTTTTCCTTCAGAAGGTTGTGTTTACGGGCATAGTCATTAATAATCCTGGTTAAAGCGGTTTTAAAACCGGCTTCATGGGTACCCCCTTCCGGGGTATTAATATTATTGGCAAAAGAAAAAATCCCTTCGGTGTAACCACTGTTATACTGCAAAGCAACCTCTACCTGTACCCGATCCTTGTTGGCAGCAAAATAGATAACCTGGTCATGCAGAGGGTCCTTGTTTTTGTTCAGGTAAACTACAAAGTCTCTGATCCCGCCTTCATGCTGGTAGACTTCCTCTGCCCCGGTGCGCTCATCCTTCAGGGTAATTTTAACCCCTTGATTGAGAAAGGAAAGCTCCCGCAAACGCTGGGCCAGAGTTTCGTAGTTAAATTCCAGTTCCTCAAAAATCAGGTGGTCAGGCTTGAAGCTAATCTGGGTACCGGTATCCTGACATTCCCCTACAACCAGCAAGTCAGTTACAGGTATACCCCGTTCATACCTTTGTTCATGGATTTTCCCATCCCGTTTAACCCTGGCTATCAGCCATTCGGAAAGGGCGTTTACTACAGAAACACCCACACCATGCAAGCCACCGGAAACTTTATAACCACCGCCACCGAATTTGCCACCGGCATGCAGAACCGTCAGTACTACTTCCACTGCCGGTCTACCGGTTTGCGGATGTATATCTACCGGAATACCCCTGCCGTTATCGGTGACAGTTACACTATTGTCTTTGTGAATCACAACCTCCACATTATCACAAAAACCGGCCAGTGCTTCATCAATACTGTTATCTACTACTTCGTAAACCAGGTGGTGCAATCCCTTCGGTCCAGTAGAGCCAATATACATTCCCGGTCTCTTTCTCACCGGCTCCAGACCTTCTAGCACCTGAATTTGACTAGCAGAATAGGTGTTGCTAGCATTTTGCATCTGGTAATACCTCCAACATTTATTAATACCTCCAAAAAATTATTATAACACAAAAACAGTCCCGGGTCATCCAGGACTGTAGCCAGACCGTTTTCTCAAGGTAGCTGAGGAAATCGGCGACAGGTAAATTTTTTTGTTGGTTATGATAAAGCTTTTAATTTTATTTTCCTCCCCTACCAGTTCAATAAATCCTTCTTCTTCAGCAACCTGCAAAAATTCCTGATTGATTTCCGAAAGCTTTTTCTCATCCTTGTGTAAGTCAATAATGGCAATGACCTCTTTCAACGGAATGACTACATCATTGCCCAGGTGCAGAAACATGCATATTACCCCCTTCGATCCTCCAGGAACCCCCTTGTTTTAACAGAGCTGGTGGCAAATCCTTAATGGAAGTAGTAGTAATAATGGTCTGAATCCGTCCGGAAATAGTTTCAACCAGAATTGCTCGCCGTTCCCGATCCAGTTCCGAAAAGACATCATCCAGTAACAATAAAGGGTATTCCCCTATCTCTCCCTTGATATACTCCAGCTCAGCCAGCTTGAGAGCTAAAGCAGAGGTGCGTTGCTGGCCCTGGGAGCCAAAATGCCGCACCGAAAAGCCATTGATTTTGATTTCCAGGTCATCCCGATGGGGTCCGATCAGAGACTGTCCCCGGCGTTTTTCATCTTCCCTTTTGCTTATTAGCCCCTGCCAGAGGGCCTGTTTTATTTCCTTCTGGCTCATTCCTGATAATTCTATAGTTGTAATATATTTTATTTCCAATTCTTCTCGGCCCTGACTTAACCGGCGCTGGATCAACCGGGCTAACGGGTTTAATTTTTTAATAGCCTCCAGACGTAAATAGATGATTACCGACCCCATCTCCGCCAGCTGTTGATTGAGTACCTCCAGCAGATCCTGGTCAAAGTAGTGCCCTTTTTTGGCTTCTTTAAGTAAATAATTTTTTTGTTTTAATAAATTGACATATTTTTGTAAGGTTAATAGATAAAGGCGATTGGTCTGGGCCAGCTCTGCATCCAGAAAACGGCGGCGTTCCGCTGGTTGTCCTTTAACCAGGGCCAGATGTTCAGGAGCGAACAGCACCACATTGTAATTGCCAATAAAATCACTGGCTTTTTTCTTCACCAGGCCATTGACTTTATAGAGCTTTCTTTTTTGTCCATAAGCCAGTTCAACCAGGAAGGGCCCGCTCTTTTTCTCTCCCTCTACCGCAATCCGGAACCAGGGTTTTTGCCACTGCAAAAGTTCTTGATCATTGCCGCGATAGGAACGGCTAAATGCCCCTACGTAAACAGCTTCCAGTAAATTGGTTTTACCCTGGCCGTTTAGTCCGAAGAGAAAATTCAATTGCGGATGAGGTTCCCATTCCAGCTGCTGATAGTTTCTGAAATTGGTCAATTTAACTTTCCTGATTTGCACCAGCTCACCTCAAATCTACTGCCGCAATGGCAAAAGCAGATACAAATAATTCTCATTTTCCAGGGGGCGAATAATGCCCGGGCTGATGGAGCCTGTTAAATCCATGGTTAATTCTTCACTATCCAAATTGCGCAAAACATCGATGAGATATTTGGTATTGAAAGTGATCTGGGTTTCTTCTCCTTCGAGGTATATGGGAATTTCCTCTTTCAAAGTTCCCACCGAACTGCTGGCAGAATTAACTTCCAGCTGGTACTGTTTAACAATCAATTTAATAGTACTGGTTCCATCCTGGGCCAGCAGGGTTGCCCGTTCGGCTGTTTCCAGCAATTCTCTGGTTTTAACACGAAGTCTTGATTTCCATTGACTAGGAATTACCTGTTTATAGGCCGGGAATTGTCCTTCTATCAAGCGAGAAAACATAATAATGTTGGGCAATTGAATGGCCAGCTGATTCTGGCTGAAGGACAGTTTTACCTCTTCCTCTTCAGGTAACAGACGCAATAATTCATTCATGGTTTTACCGGGAACAATTGCAGAAAACTCTTCCACATTGCCCTGGGACCATTTACCTTTCCGCATCGCTAAACGATGGGTATCAGTAGCTACCAGGGTCAAATTGTCCTGGTAACAATCAAAAAGGATGCCCTGAAAAACCGGGCGGTTATTTTCTACTCCAACAGCGAATATAACCTGCTTTAACATCTGTCTCAGTAATTCCGAGCGAATGGAAAAGACTTTATCGGCTTCAATCTGTGGTATTAAAGGATAGGCTTGCGGATCATAGCCATTGAGCTTGAGCTGGGAATTGCCATACATCACTGTCAGCTGATGGCTCAGTTCATCTACCTTGATTTCAATTTTGGTATCAGGCAGTTTCCTGACCATTTCGGTAAAGTATTTGGCCGGTACCACTACTGCCCCGGAGGTAATAGTTGTGATATTGATAGTAGCTTGAATGGCGATTTCCAGATCAGTAGCAGAAAAAATCAATTTATCATCCACTGTTTCCAGTTTAATACCAGACAAAATTGGCATGGTGGTCTTTGAGGCCACTGCCCGCTGGACTGCAGATACCCCCTGCAGTAATGCTTCACGGCTTGTATAAATATGCATACTGCTGTTGTCCTCCCCATATCATTGTTATCTAATAAAATCAGGAGTAATAGTAGTAGGTGGCGTGAATATGTGGATAAGTCCATTAGTCCTTGATTTTACCGAAAAAAGTTATGCTGTATGGGCTGTGGATAACCTGTAAACTAATTCTGCAAACGACTGATTAATTCCTGCACAATCCCTTTAACTTCTGCATCGGTGTTGATATCATTGGCGATTTTTTCACAGGCATGCAAAACAGTAGTATGGTCTCGACCGCCAAACTCTTCCCCGATTTTAGGTAAGGAAGCATCGGTAAGTTCCCGGCTTAAATACATAGCGATTTGCCGGGGATAAGCAACGGTTCTGGTTCTTTTTTTGGCTTTAAATTCTTCTACTTTTAAATTAAAGTAATCAGCAACTATTTGTTGAATAAGTTCTATTGAAATCTGGCGCGGCCTGCTCTCTGGCAGCAAATCTTTCAGGGCCTCAGAAGCCAGCTCAATGGTAATTTCACCGCTTTTCATGGTAGCATAGGCGATTACCCGGTTTAAAGCTCCTTCCAGCTCGCGGATGTTGGACTGGATTTTGGTGGCGATAAATTGCATCACTTCATCGGAGACATTCAGGTTTTCCATTTGGGCTTTCTTGCGTAAAATAGCGATTCTGGTTTCCAGATCCGGGGGCTGGATATCGGTAATCAGGCCCCATTCAAACCGGGAGCGCAATCTATCTTCCAGAGTGGGAATTTCCTTGGGGGGCCGGTCACTGGAGATAATAATCTGTTTATTGGCACCATGCAGGGCATTGAAAGTATGGAAGAATTCCTCCTGGGTTCGCTCTTTCCCGGCCAGGAACTGAATATCGTCAATTAAAAGAATATCGATACTGCGGTAGCGGTTACGGAATTCTTCCGTATTATCATCTTTAATGGCATTGATCAGTTCATTGGTAAATTTCTCGGAAGATACATACATGACCATGGTGCCCGGATTATGTTCCAGAATATAATGGCCGATGGCATGCATTAGGTGGGTTTTGCCCAGTCCTACTCCCCCGTAAATAAATAAAGGGTTATAAGCTTTGGCCGGAGCTTCAGCTACCGCCAAAGCAGCGGCATGGGCAAAGCGGTTACTGTTGCCGACCACAAAAGTATCAAAAGTATATTTGGGGTTTAACTGGGGAATTTGTAGCTCATCGGGCAGTTTTTTGACAGGGCTTTCGGGTTCTTCGATATTTTCGGTCCGCTCATTTACGACCACAAAACGGACCTGAACGGGATAGCCCAGCAAAAAACTGATGGTTTCATTAATTAAATCGGAATAGCGGCTTTCCAGCCAGTCGCGGGCAAAGACATTGGGAACACCGATTAAAGCTACATTATTGCGGAGATCGATGGGAGTAGTAGATTTTAACCAGGTTTCAAAGGAAGGTTTGGATACTTCTTTAGCGATAATTGCTAGTACTTCGTTCCACAGTTGTGGAAAATCGTGAGCCATTTAAATACCTCCCCGGGAATTTATCCACAATAAATATCAACAAAATTATACACATATCCACAAAGTTATCCACAGAATGTGCATAAACAATAATAGCAGATTTTGCGCAGCCTGACAATCAATTTTCCACAATATTAACAGCCTGTGCAAAAGCTTGTCCACTAATTATCCACAAGTTACTAACAGAGTTATTAAATCCTTGACTTCACCGGATGATTTGATTATAATTCTTGTGGGATTGTGTCTTTTTCAGCATTTCGGCAAGGAGGTGTGTGCTGTGAAACGGACTTATCAACCCAAAAAGCGCTATGTGAAAAAAGTGCACGGGTTTTTGAAAAGAATGTCCACCAAAGCCGGGCGGAATGTCTTGAAACGGCGTCGCATGAAGGGCAGAAAAAGATTAACTCCGTAGTTTAAGGCCGCTTAGGTGGCCTTTTCAATCTATTTAGGCAGAATTTTTTGTCGGCAGATGGCAAATAATAGCACCGGGAGGCCGCTGAAAGATGTCTAAACAGCTGGTGAAAATTAAAAAAAACCGGGAAATCCGGGAAGTATATAGTAAAGGCAAGTCATTTGCTAACCGGCAGCTGGTGCTTTATGTGGCAGGACCCAATCAATCAGGCCGTACCCGGTTTGCTTTCGTAGTCAGTAAAAAACTAGGGAAAGCTCATGTGAGAAATAAAGTGCGCAGACGTTTGCGGGAAATATGCCGATTGGATGCGAAAAATATTGCGGAAGGATATGATCTGGTAATAATCGCCCGACAGGGGGCGCTGGAGGCTGATTACTGGAAATTACGCAATGCAGTCCGTCATTTGCTGAAAAGAGCAGGGTTGATGTCATGAAGAAATTTGCAGTGAAGATAATCATCCGGCTAATTCGATTTTATCAGAAATATCTATCTCCCCTCAAGGGTCCTACTTGCCGTTTTTATCCTTCCTGTTCACAATATAGCATCGAAGCTCTTGCAAAGTACGGATTATGGCGTGGGGGACTGATGGCCGCCAAACGCATTCTTTCATGTCATCCATGGCATCCGGGAGGCTATGACCCGGTAGAATAGCCAGGGGGTTAGGAGGGAAAAAATTTGCAATTTCTAACTAATTTCATGAATTCATTGCTGAACTGGTTTTATCAATTGACAGTTCAAATCGGTTGGCCCAGTTATGGACTGGCAATAATTATTTTTACCATATTAATTAAAGTATTACTTTATCCTCTCACTTTAAAACAAATGAAATCCATTAAAATGACCCAGCTGTTACAGCCTAAGGTTAAAGAAATTCAGGAAAAATACAAAAATGACCCCCAGAAAGCTCAAATTGCCATAATGGAATTATACAAGGAACACGGTGCCAATCCTCTGGCTGGCTGTTTACCGATTTTGATTCAAATGCCAATTTTTATTGCCCTGTACAATGCCTTGCGGAATTTTAAATATCTCAATGCAGCTCATGCTAATTTTCTCTGGGTGCACCTCAGCAGCAAAGACCCCTATTATATACTGCCCATCATTGCAGCAGCGGCCACTTTTGTCCAGCAAAAAATGAGTATGGCGATGAATACATCCACTGATCCGGCCCAGGAAAGCATGCAGAAGACCATGCTCTATGTCATGCCCTTGATGTTTGGCTGGTTTGCCAGTCAGGTACCTTCAGGGCTGGCGTTATATTGGGTAGTGTTTAACCTGGTGGGAATTGTTCAGCAGTATTTTATCAATCGGCAGACTGTGGTATTAAAGGAGGACTCCGTCGGTGAGGAAAGAGTGCGTCAAAAGCGGAAAAACCGTTGAGGAAGCTATTGCCGCCTGTCTGGCTGAATTAAAGGTGGATCGCTCTCAGGTACAGGTGGAAGTATTGCAGGAACCCAGTAAAGGATTTATGGGGCTGTTCAGTAAACAGGCACAGGTAAAAGTAATTTATATTGAAACACCGGTTAACCGGGCGGTCAGCTTCCTGAAGAGCGTTTGTCAGAAATTAGGCTTAAACGTGGAGATTGAGGCTGATGTACAGGGGGAATATGTAACTCTCAATATTACTGGTGAAGATAAAGAAGCCCTGGGTGTATTGATCGGCAGAAGAGGGGATACTCTGGATGCTTTACAATATCTGGTTAACCTGGTGGCCAATAAACAGGCTGATGATCGGCAGAAATTTGTTCTGGATGTAGAAGGTTATCGCAAACGCAGGGAACAGACTTTACAGCGTTTAGCCCTTAAAATGGCGGAAAAAGTCAAGAGATATGGTAAAGAAATCGCTTTAGAACCGATGAGTCCCCAGGAACGGCGTATAATACATACCACACTGCAAAATCATAAATATGTCTATACCACCAGTGAAGGGGAAGAGCCTTACCGTAAAATTGTAATATTTCCTAAAAAATAGTATTTTAAACCCAGTAATTCAAATTACTGGGTTTTTAACTAACCTGGAGGGATAATTTTGGTCAATTTGGAAGATACCATTGCGGCAATAGCTACTGCCCCAGGAGAAGGTGGCATTGGCATTATTCGAGTTAGTGGAGGAGAAGCAAAAAAAATTGTGGATAACTTATTTGTTTCACCGAAGGGGAAAAAAGTTATCCACATGGTTCCTTATCAAATGCTGTACGGTTATATTGTGGATAAAACCGATGGGGCGATGGTAGATGAAGTTTTGGTTGCTTTCATGCAGCGTCCTCATAGCTTTACTGGCGAAGATGTAGTGGAAATCCACAGCCACGGTGGCATGGTAGTTTTGCAGAAAATCCTGGGCCTAGTTTTGAAGGAAGGGGCTCGTCTTGCTGAACCAGGGGAATTCACCAAAAGGGCCTTTATTAATGGCAGAATTGATTTATCCCAGGCGGAAGCAGTAATTGATTTAATCAGAGCGCAGACCGATGCTGCTGCCAAAGTGGCGGCCAATCAGCTGCAGGGGAAGTTAAAGCAACACATTATGGAAATCCGGCAGCAATTATTGCAAGTACTGGCCTATCTGGAAGCGGAAATTGATTTCCCTGATGAGGATATTGAACATTTAACCGGGATCCAGCTAGCAAATAGATTAACACAGATTAGAGAGAGATTAAATGATTTGCTGGCCAGAAGCCGCCAGGGCAAAATTTTACGGGAAGGAATCCGGGTGGTAATAGCCGGAAAACCAAATGTAGGTAAATCCAGTTTATTAAATGCCCTGTTAAGAGACCGCAGGGCCATTGTAACCGATATCCCTGGTACCACCAGAGATGTGATTGAGGAAGTGTTGAACCTGGGCGGAGTGCCGGTGCGGCTGGTGGATACTGCCGGGATCAGAGAGACTAAAGACCTGGTAGAGCAACTGGGAGTGGAAAAAAGCAAGGAGTGGCTGGAAAAAGCAGATGTTGTTTTATTTGTAATCAACAGCGCTACCGGTTTTAACATTGAAGATGCGGAAATTGCCCGTCTATTATCTTCCCGGCATCAGGTTTTATTGATTATTAATAAGCAAGACTTGAAACCGGAATATAAAGGGGAGGACTTGCCCGAGGAATTGCAGCACTGGCCCCGGGTTTATACCAGTCTTTTGCAGGAAGAGGATACCCGTAAAGTGGAACAGGCTCTGCTGGATTTAATCTGGCAGGGAAAAGTGGTACCCAGCCAGGAACTTTTCCTCAGTAATCAGCGCCATATTTCCGCCCTGGAAAAAGCAGCCGGCCAGCTGGAATCGGCTCTAGCAGCTTATCAAGCCGGGATGCCGGCAGACTATTTGTCCATCGATATCAGAGGTGCCTGGGAAACCCTGGGGGAAATTAGCGGAGAAACTGTAGGGGAAGATTTGCTGGATTTGATTTTCTCCCAGTTTTGTATCGGCAAATAGGGATGGTGAAAGTATGTATCGAGCAGGGGAATATGATGTAATTGTGGTTGGAGCCGGTCATGCCGGCTGTGAGGCAGCCCTGGCTGCCGCCCGCATGGGTTGTAAAACTTTGATCATTACCTTGAATCTGGATAATGTGGCTTTAATGCCTTGTAACCCTGCCGTCGGAGGACCGGCCAAAAGCCATCTGGTCAAGGAAATCGATGCTCTTGGAGGCCAAATGGGGCTGGTAACTGACTTGACAGCTATTCAGATGCGTATGCTCAATACCGGTAAAGGACCAGCCGTTTATGCTTTACGGGCTCAAGTAGATAAGAAACAATATCAGAAATCTATGTTACAGGTACTGGAAAACCAGCCGGGGCTGGATATCAAGCAGGCTCTGGTAGAAGAAATACTGGTGGAAGGCGAAAGAGTTAAGGGGATCAAAACTGTGACCGGGGCCTTTTTTGCTGCCCGGGCGGTGGTTTTGACTACCGGTACTTATTTGCGGGGGAGAATTATCATCGGCGATACGGTTTATGAAGGGGGGCCCAATAGTCAGCTGGCTGCTTACAGCTTAACCGATTCCCTGCGCAATTTGGGGATAGAACTGGGCCGTTTCAAAACCGGTACACCTCCGCGCATACACCGGCGGACGGTGGATTTCAGCAAAATGATAGAACAGCCAGGGGATGAGCGGCTCTGGAATTTTTCCTTTATTTCGCCGGTAACGGAACGGGAACAATTGAGTTGCTGGTTGACCTATACTTCAGAAAAAACCCATGAAGTGATTCGCAACAATTTGCATCGCTCTCCCTTATATAGTGGCATTATTGAAGGAGTGGGTCCCAGATATTGTCCCTCAATTGAAGATAAAGTGGTGCGTTTTGCTGACAAACCTGCCCATCAGATTTTTATCGAACCAGAGGGCAGAAATACAGAAGAAATGTATGTCCAGGGCTTTTCCACCAGTTTGCCGGAAGATGTGCAGATCGAAATGCTGCATACTATCCCAGGTCTGGAACGGGCTGAAATTATGCGTCCCGGATATGCCATTGAATATGATTATGTCGTACCAACTCAGCTTAGCCCGGCTCTGGAGGTTAAACATATCCGGGGGCTCTTCTGTGGCGGGCAGATTAATGGTACCTCCGGTTATGAAGAGGCAGCGGCCCAGGGACTCATGGCCGGGATCAATGCGGCTCTCTCCGTCAAGGGGCAGGAACCTTTGATTTTAAAACGTTCTGAGGCCTATATCGGTGTCTTGATCGATGACCTGGTAACAAAAGGGACCAATGAACCTTATCGCATGTTAACTTCCCGGGCTGAATACCGGTTATTATTGCGCCAGGATAATGCTGACCTGAGATTAACAGAAACAGGCCATAAAATCGGTCTGGTGGACGATTACCGCTGGCAGCGTTTTTGTGAAAAGCGGGAACAGGTGGAAAAAGTTAAATCAGAATTAGAGAATATGATAATTACTCCTAAAGAAGAGATTCAGGAAAAACTGGCTGCTTTAAACAGCGCTCCTTTGCGTTCTGGTTTAAGTCTGGCGGAGCTTTTGAAAAGGCCGGAAATCATTTTTGCTAATTTAGGGCTTTTTGGTTATGAAGTAGAAGGGGTTCCGGTTGAAGTAGCAGAACAGGTGGAAATTCAAATCAAGTACCAGGGTTATATTGAAAAACAAATGGAGCAGGTGGAGAGGTTTAATAAACTGGAAAATAAAATATTGCCCGATGATATCGATTACGAAGAAATTCGGGGCCTTTCCGCTGAAGCCCGTCAGAAGTTGAGCAAAATCAGACCTCGTTCTGTAGGTCAGGCTGCTCGTATTTCCGGGGTGTCACCGGCCGATATTTCAATCTTACTGGTTCATCTGGAACAGAGAAAAAGGGTGTTGAATAATTGATGAAAGAAATATTATTAAACTGGTTTTCTCCCGCTGTGACGGAACAACTGGCCAGATATGCCCAATTGCTGGTAGAGTGGAATGAAAAAATCAATTTAACTGCTATCACTGAAGAGAAAGAGATAGCTGTTAAACACTTTTATGATTGCATTTATCCTGCCCGGTTTTTAGATTTAACTCCGGGGTTGAAAGTAATCGATGTTGGCACTGGAGCAGGGTTTCCGGGGCTGGCCCTTAAAATTGCCTATCCGGAATTACAGGTAACCCTGCTGGATTCTTTGCAGAAAAGGACTATTTTTCTGCAGACAGTGATTGATGAGCTGGGGTTAAAGGGGATTGAGGTAATCCATGGCCGGGCGGAGGAAGTGGCCAGGCAAAAGGGCCAGCGGGAAAAATATGATTTGGCGGTATCGAGAGCAGTAGCTGCTTTACCAGTGTTGTTGGAATATACGGCTCCTTTTGTTAAGGTAGGTGGCAGGATTGCGGCCTGGAAAGGCCCTAACTTGCTGGAAGAGAAAGAGAGTGCTCACAAGGCCCTGGTTGTTTTGGGTGCAGACTGGTTAACTCAATATGATTATGAATTACCCTTTGCTATGGGGAAAAGGGCACTGGGAGTAATGCAGAAAATTAGCTCTACCCCTGGCACCTATCCACGTAAGGCAGGTACTCCTGAAAAGCGACCCATCCAGTAGCATAATCGTATTGAGGAAGGCTCTTTGCATGCTTGTTAGCAAAGAGCCTTAATTTTTCATATTACAATTTATAAGGACCAAATAGTTTTAAATCTATCACTTTCATTTTTTCCCTCCACCGTTTATATTCTAGTTATAGGATACCATACAATCGACTAATACGAAGAATATATATTATTTTTTAACCCTTTGATCTGCAGGAAGTATGATTTTTACGTTGAATTTAAGGGAGTGGAGGTATGCAGCAGCTTCAGAAAACTAGACTATAATTGATTGTATTTAAAAACTGAGTCAGAAGCGGTTGCTCTTTATGCCCGGGTATCAGCAAAGTCCGGCAGGGTTTCGGGGAGCTGATCAGGAATGCCAGAGAAACACGAGAAGAACAAATTTAGCATAACTGTGTGCGGGGAGTTTTTTCCGGAGATTTAC
>NZ_FUXM01000050.1 GCF_900167165.1 Carboxydocella sporoproducens DSM 16521
AGGCCCACCGCATACAGGCACAGAAGAGACGCATCTCCGTAGTCAGCGGGTCTTCTTCGCCCCGGCTCCACTTCGAAGACCGGTGAGCCGGGTAAATCTCCGGAAAAAACTCCCCGCACACAGTTATGCTAAATTTGTTCTTCTCGTGTTTCTTTGGCATTCCTGATCAGCTCCCCGAAACCCTGCCGGACTTTGCTGCTTCACCAATGGATAATAGTTCCATACTCTTAATGTAGCAAAACAGTTAAATACAATCAATTATAGTCTAGTTTTCTGAAGCTGCTGCTTACCTCCCTGGCAAAAAGCTCTTCTGCCAGCTCCAGAGTCTTCAGGAGCGCTTCCGCCTTTTTCAGTGACTCAAAATATTCCCGTTCCGGTATACTGTCAGCAACTATGCCTGCTCCAGCCTGAACATACGCCTTTTTACCATCTTTAATCACCAGTGTACGGATTACAATATTCATTTCCATTTCCCCAGCATAGCCAAAATAGCCGATAGAACCGGTGTAAATACCCCTTCGGGTAGGTTCCAGCTCCTCAATGATCTCCATGGAACGGATTTTGGGAGCTCCGGTAATAGTCCCGCCCGGGAAAGCTGCCCGCAAAAGATCGAAACCATCTTTACCAGGAGCCAGCCGCCCGCGCACATTGGAGACTATATGCATAACATGGGAATATTCTTCAATCACCATCAGTTCATTTACTTCTACAGTACCGTACTGGCAGACCCGACCCAGGTCATTTCTTTCCAGATCCACCAGCATAATATGTTCGGCCCGTTCCTTTTCGTTAGAAATCAGCTCCCGGGCCAGGGCCAGGTCCTCTTCCCGGTTGGCCCCCCGTCGCCGGGTACCAGCTATCGGACGGGTTTCAGCATAGCCTTCCTCGTTTATGCGTACCAGCAATTCAGGGGAGGAGCTAACAATCTGCCAATCCCCGAACTCCAGGTAAGCCATATAAGGCGAGGGATTAACCTCCCGGACAATCCGGTAGAGATTAAGGGGATGAGTGTGAATCTCCCGGCCCAGGCGGATAGATAAGTTGGCCTGAAAAATGTCCCCGGCCTTTATATATTCTTTGCACTTAACTACCATCGCTTCAAACTCTGCCTGAGTCATATTGGCTTCCGGAACAAAACTGCGCTTTAACTCCTTATTTTCCGGCAAAACTACCGCCGGTCGGGCTGGATTATTTTCCAGGTCGCGTAAAATGGCTTCGATTTCAGCCAGGGCCCAGTGATAGTCCTGTTCCAGTACATTCACAATAACTGTGAGGGTCTGCTGCCAGTGGTCAAAAACCAGCAAACGGTCTACCAGCATAAAATACGCTTCCGGCATGCCCAGGTCATCAATAGTAAGTTCCGGCATCCGTTCGAAATAGCGGCCCATATCATAGCTAATAAAACCCATAGCGCCACCGCAAAACTTGGGCAATCCAGGGTAACGTTTAGCAGGATAAAGCTTTAACAGTTGACGCAGTTCTTCATAAGGGTGGCCCTGGTATTCCCTGATAATTTGTCCATTACCATCGTAGACAGTTATCCGTTCTCCCTGGGCCCGATAGACCAGCCAGGGTTGCCAGCCCAAAAAGGAATAGCGGGCATATTTTTCCGTACCTTTACCGCTTTCCAGCAATACAGCCGGTTTCCCTTCCAGGTTCAGTTTATCCAAAGCCTGCAAAGGGCTGAGCCCATGCAAAGGTACTTTTATGCCCACTGGTATCCGGTAGCCTTTTTCTTGAAGTTTTTTAAACTCGTCCCTTGTCGGAAAAAACAAAGCAATCAGTCCTTCCACTTTATCTTGATTTCATCCTAAAAGGAAAGTGGAAGAATGTCAAGAATATTTAGAACTTGACTGCAGTCCCGCTGGCAGTAACCATCAACATGCCCTCACGGACAACTTCATAATCCAGGTCTACCCCTACTACAGCATCAGCCCCTCTGCGCCGGGCCATTTCCGCCATTTCCTTCAGGGCAATCTCCCGGGCCTCTACCAGTTTGCTTTCATAGGCGCCGGACCGGCCACCAATGATATCGGTGACACTGGCAAAAAAGTCACGAACCACATTAGCGCCCATAATGGCCTCACCGCTAACAATACCTAAATATTCGCGAATGGGTTTGCCCTCGACAGTAGGCGTGGTAGTGATAATCATATTCCTCATCCTCCTTCTCGGTGTAATTAAGTTCATTATACTGCAAGAAATCCATAAAAATCAAAAGGAAACATTCCTGGAGAAAAGAATATAACAGACTGCTCGTGAACTTTTTACAATTCCTCCCTTTAATAAAAAATTAGGACCGGCCAAAAAACCGGTCCTTAAAAATTAGTATATTTCCTGTCTTACTAAAGTCTGATTCCTTCTGGTTCCTACCCCTACGATAGATACTGGCACATCGGCCAGCTCTTCAATCCGCTGCACATAAGCTTTAGCCGCAGCGGGCAATTGTTCATAAGCCGTTACTGCCGATAGATCCTCAGTCCAGCCCGGCAGCTCTTCGTAAATAGGCTGACACTGGGCCAATTCCTTCAGACTGGCCGGAAACTCTTTCAGTACGGTGCCATCTGGTTTCTGGTAACCAACACAGATTTTCAGCACCGGCAATCCGGTCAGTACATCCAGTTTGGTCAGGGCCAGAGTATCAATCCCGCTGACCCGCACTGCATACCTCAGGATTACAGCATCAAACCAGCCACAACGGCGGGGCCGACCGGTAGTGGTGCCAAATTCATGACCAGCTTCTCGAATTTGTTCTCCCAGCTCATCCAGCAACTCGGTCGGGAACGGCCCTTCTCCAACCCGGGTAGTGTAGGCCTTGGCAATACCAATAACCTTACTGATTTTTGTAGGCCCTATCCCGGCACCAATACAGGCTGCACCAGCAATGGGATGGGAAGAAGTTACATAAGGATAGGTTCCGTGGTCCAGGTCCAGCAAAGTTCCCTGGGCCCCTTCGAATAGAACATTCTTGCCTTCTTTAATCGCTTCATCAATCAGCAGGGAAGTATCTGCCACATAGGGGCGGAGTCTTTCCCCATAGGCCAGATAGGTTTCGTAAATTTCCTCAAAAGAAAAGCCTTCCGTATGATAAACCCGTTCCAGGAGCAGATTTTTTGCCTTCAGGTTTTGTTCCAGTTTGGCAGCGAACTCCTCCCGATCCAGCAGGTCAACAACCCGTATACCGATACGGGCTGCTTTGTCCATATAGGCCGGGCCTATCCCCCGTCTTGTGGTCCCGATTTTGTTGGCACCCTTGGCTTCTTCCTCTACCTCATCCAGCTTTTTATGGTAGGGCATGATTAAATGGGCCCGGGGGCTTATCCGCAAACCCCGGGTGCTTACTCCCTGTTCAGCCAGGTAATCCAGCTCTTTTAACAACACCTGCGGGTCGATTACCACTCCATTACCAATCAAGCAGAGCTTATCAGGATAAAGAATGCCAGAGGGAATCAGGTGGAGTTTATATTCCTTATCACCAACAACAACGGTATGGCCGGCATTGTTTCCTCCCTGGTAGCGCACTACCAGCTGAGCTTTTTCAGCCAGAAAATCCGTTACTTTTCCTTTCCCCTCATCTCCCCATTGGGCACCAATCAACACTACACTTGCCATTAAGATCCACCTCCACGGTTACAGGCCCAGCCGGCCAAAAATGTAATCCACATTTTTTAAGTGGTATTGATGATCAAATAGTTCCTTCAGCTCCGCCGGAGTTAAATAGCGCCGGATATCCTCATCCAGCAAAAGTAATTCGGCAAAAGACTGTTGCTTATTCCAGGCCGCCAGCGCATTGCGCTGTACCCATTGGTAGGCCTCGGTGCGGGTAACTCCTTTGTCTATCAAAGCCAGTAATACCCGCTGCGAATAAATCAGCCCAAAAGTGCGATTGAGATTGCGCAACATGTTTTCCGGGTAAACAATCAGATTATCTATCACCCGTACAAATAAGCGCAACATGGAGTGTACCAGGGTAGTGGAATCAGGGATGATTATCCGTTCCACCGAGGAATGGGTCATATCCCGCTCATGCCAGAGGGCGATATTTTCCATTCCGGCCAGGGCATTGGCCCGCACCACCCGGGCCAACCCGGCTATCCGTTCACAGGTGATAGGATTGCGTTTATGAGGCATGGCCGAGGAGCCTTTCTGCCCTTTGGCGAAATACTCCTCTACCTCCAGTATATCGGTACGCTGTAAATTGCGAATTTCCGTGGCAAACTTATCCAGAGAGCTGGCCAGCAGGGCCAGGGCATTTAGTACCTCACCATGCCGGTCCCGCTGGATTACCTGGGTCGCTACCTGGGCAGGGGTTAATCCCAGTTTGGCTGCCACCAGTTCTTCCACCCGCGGGTCGATATTGGCAAAAGTCCCTACCGCCCCGCTCAGTTTGGCCACACTGATGCGCCGCCTGGCTTCCTGTAACCGCTCCTGATGGCGCCGCACCTCCGCCAGCCAGAGAGCCAGTTTCAGCCCAAAGGTGGTAGGCTCCCCATGGATGCCATGGGTACGGCCAATCATCAGGGTATATTTATGTTCCCGCGCTCTGCGCACCAGGACCTCTTCCAGCTTTGCCAGCTCCGTTAGAATCAGGTCCAGAGCCTCCCGAATCTGCAGGGAAAGAGCAGTATCCTTGACATCAGAAGAAGTCATACCCAGATGCAGGTATTTGGCTTCTTCACCGATTTCTTCGGAAACCGCCTGCAGAAATGCGATCAGATCATGCTGGGTTTCCTTTTCTATCTCATAAATTCGTTCCAGTTTAAATCCGGCTCTGGCCTTAATCACTTCCCAGGCTGCTGCTGGCACCTGGCCCAGTTCCACCATCGCTTCACAGGCAGCCAGTTCTACTTCCAGCCACTTCTGAAATTCCATTTCCGGTGCCCAGAGCTGTTTCATCTCCGGGGTAGTATAACGGGCTATCACGCCAGCTTTACCCCCTCTTTAGCCAGAATACTGCGGGCCGCCACAACCCCCGCTACTGATGCCTGGGCCAGGCCCCGGGTTACCCCGGCACCGTCCCCGGCAGCATACAGGTTGGTAATTTTGGTCTCCAGCTCTTTATTGAGCTGCAGGCGGGAGGAATAAAACTTCACTTCCACCCCGTACAGCAGCGTGTGGCGGGAAGCCACCCCGGGCGCAATCTTGTCCAGCGCCTGCAGCATTTCCACAATGGCTACCAGATGCCGGTAGGGGAAGACCAGGCTGAGGTCCCCGGGAGTGGCATCTTCCAGAGTGGGACGTACCAGCCCTTTACGTAACCGATCGTAAGTGGTGCGCCGGCCATCCAGCAAATCACCCAGGCGCTGCACAATTACGCCACCACCCAGCAGATTGGCCAGGCGGGCCACATATTTGCCATAAGCAATGGGCTCTTTAAAGGGCTCGGTAAAAGTTTTGCTGACCAGCAGGGCAAAGTTGGTGTTCTCCGTTTTCTTATGGGCGTGGCTGTGGCCATTGACGGTAATCAGGCCATCATTGTTTTCCGTTACTACCTCCCCATAGGGGTTCATGCAGAAGGTACGGACTTTGTCATCAAAGGCCCGGGAGTGATAGATCAGTTTGGATTCATAAATCACTTTGGTCAGGTGCTCCATCACTGCCGCCGGCAACTCCACCCGTACCCCGATGTCCACCGGGTTTACGGCCATCTCCAGCTGCAAACGCTTGGCCTCCTGGGCCAGCCATTCTGCCCCTTCCCGGCCGGGAGCTACCACCACATAGCGGCCAAAGAAAATCCGCCTATCGGCAGTTTCTACACCCTTGATCACATTATCCTCTACTACCAGGCGCTCTACCGCTTCACAGGTATGGACTTCCACCCCTTTAGCCACCAGAGCGTTTTTCATCCGCTCCAGAATCTGGCCGCAGCGGCCGGTGCCCAGATGGCGGATGGGGGCAGGAACCAGTTTTAGCTCAGCCAGCACCGCCTGGCGCTGAATTTCTTCGATAGCTTCCTCATTTTCCATTCCATAAACTTTATCTGGAGCCCCATACTCCAGGTATATACCATCTATATAGTTGATCAACTCAGCCAGTTTGCGTTCACCAATATATTGCTCCAACCAGCCGCCCACCTCAGTGGACAGGGTCAATTTGCCATCACTGAAAGCACCAGCTCCGCCCCAGCCGCAAACAATGGAACAGGGTGAGCAATGGACGCATTTGATGCTCTTTTCCTTGGCCGGGCAGGTACGTTGCGGAATGTCCCGTCCCTTTTCGATGATGAGGATTTTCAGTTTTTCTTCCCCTCTGGCTACCAGTTCCAGGGCAGTAAAGATACCGGCCGGACCGGCACCTATGATGATAACATCATAGTGGTTGCGGACCATGGCAAGTCCCCCTTTTCCCGTAGTTTTTACTCATTGACACAAAAATAACCCAAACAACCACCTTCTGGCTGTTTGAGTGAGCACGGTCATAACCAAAATAATATTAGCATCTATACGGGAAAAAGTCAATTAAATCCGAATAATTATTTTGTATACAGAGATTAATGTTCGGTAATGCTCCCTTGCTAATAGGAATATCACCATAGTGAGTTTATGTCCAATCGCTTTCCACAACCACGGCATTCAAGATAAGGTCCAAACTTACCTTTTTTTGCCTCAAAAAAAGACAGACATGTTTTGCATTTTAAATTTGTATGTTCTAAGTATTTTTTTAATAACCGAACAGTGATCTTGTTATGTTTACCGCAAAAAGTACAAACCAGAACAATTTTATTGTTATATATTAACTGTGGTATTACCTGTTTACCACACTGAGAACAATTTGCCCAAATTTCAACATATTTTTTTAAGGAGTATGCAGGTTTTACTACAAGCTCCCTTGCTAGAGCACCTTCCTTTGTTACAGCAATTTCCCTTTGTACAGAAAAATTGTTATCGTATATGCCTAAAAAATTAACCAGCAGTTTGGCCGCCCGTGGAGAGCAAGCTTTAATAACCAATTTTGTCGGATGCAACTTTGGAGCTCCATATATAATTATTTTACGATCTATAATTATAAAACTGGCAACACAGTCTCTTTGGATATTAATAAATTTGATTCCGGTTATCTTTTCAGGTTCATTGGTTAAAATATAAATACTTAATTTCTTTTCC
This sequence comes from Carboxydocella sporoproducens DSM 16521, assembly GCF_900167165.1. Lineage (NCBI taxonomy): Bacteria > Bacillati > Bacillota > Clostridia > Eubacteriales > Clostridiales Family XVI. Incertae Sedis > Carboxydocella > Carboxydocella thermautotrophica. Next base: position 7,104 of record NZ_FUXM01000050.1, read on the forward strand.
AAATCTTCTAGTACTACCCGTAAATTTTCTTTTAATGTATTAGGATTTGGTAAAGAAATAATTATTTCATTTTTTGCTTTCATTATTTCTTTAATCCAAACTTCTTCTTTCGTATCTATATACCACTCTATTCCTTGTATCTGCTCTCCCTTTAAGATTTCTTTAATATTTAACCAATTAATTACCTCGCCATTTTTCATTATATAAAAAATTAATTTTAATGTAGGGTTATTTTGATTTAGCTGACTTCTTAAAAAATTGGTATCAGCTATGTTTATTAATTTACCCCTTGCCCTTGTAACCGCTACATTAACTAATCTGTCTGTTTCGTGCCCATTTATTAAAATGCTTGCTTTTTTCTGCGGAAAACTTTCAACTACGTCATAAATGATTATATCCCGTTCTGATCCTTGGAATTTGTGTACCGTAGCTGCAATTATCCTTTTTCCCTTGTCCTGCTGAATATCAGGAAGTAAATCCAAAAGAAGAGCAGAAACTAACCGTGCTTGAGCATTAAAGGGTGAAATATATCCTATCGAAATATTTTGCTCTTTTGTAGCCTTAATTATTAAAAATATGGATAAAAATGCCGAAAAAACGTTAAACCGCGACACTTTATCCCACTCTCTAAAGCCATATGCGCCTAAATTATCTAAATCTATTAAAACTAATGCGTTGCCAGGAAATGGTTTTGAATTTGCAATGGATTGTTTAGATTTTACCGACCTATGATTTGCTAGTTTATCATCATAAAAATTTTTACTGGCAAAATAAGCAATATCCTTATGCATCCTGCGCTGTTCAACCAGCATAACCATATTAGGATGTTTGCCTTTTTCTTTTAAGGCCTTAACTATTCCCGCCTGTTCAAAAATATCTCTTTTCAACCAGCGCTCTATTAATTCGTGTTGTCCTATAGCTATGGGCGGTAATTGTTTAAAATCCCCGCACACAACAACAGATTTTTTAGCTAGAGAAGCAGCAAAAACGACATACGGAATATATGCCATACTAGCTTCATCAACTATTACGACGTCAAATTTTCTATTATAAATTAGACTATTTAAAGCTGCCTTAGAAAGAGTAACTCCTAAGACTTGAGCTTTATTAATATATTCATCTTCCAATAATCTAATATTTTTTCTTATTTCCTTCAATTTATCTTCTATAATTGCCAGTTTTTCTTTTTCATCTTTTGTAGCATTTCCGGATTTAACTTTTTTTCTTAAATATTGCTGTTCATGAAATAGTTTTTCTTTTTCTTTTTTCAGCTTAGGATACTTATGCTCTACTAATTGGGAGGCCGTAATAATTGCGTCGCCTTTCAGTAATTCCGGGAGTTTAGGAACTCCAAATCTAACTATTTTGCCAGGTGTCCACACATTTTTTTGTTGCTCATATATTTTATAAACCAAACCATCGACAGCTGCGTTACTATGGGAAAGCAATAAGACCGTACAATTTTTCGATATACAGTAATCTGTTACTTTTGCTAAATTATAAGTTTTGCCAGTACCTGGAGGCCCCCATATGTATGTAGTTTTGTTATAATAAGCACGAGCTGCCAATTCGGTTTGAACATTCTTAAATTGTAAATTTTGATATATATCATTATCTAAAATATTTTTGCCATCACCGTACAATACCAATCTGCATAACCCATTTTTTTTCGAGTTTATAATATTTTGTAGCCTGTTTTTTAATTCTTTAAGAATATTCCAAGGTTCACAATATAACTCTGCCTCTTCTACTACATCCCCAATATAATCTGAAAGCTCTATTGTAATATCAAAACCCTCTATTGCTAATACTTCACCATATACAGTCTTATTTTTATATACTAATCTTACAGGACTTCCATCAGGTAAGGTTATTTCATCTGCTAATAAAAACTGATAAGTATAACATTGATTTGTTTCTTTTAGAAACTGCCCATCATTAATACGATATTTTGCCCCTTTTTGTTGAAGTTGAGAGATCTCCAAATCAAGCGCTTTAATCATTTCATAAACATCTTTTCTAAAATCACTCATCTCCGCTTCCCCCTGAACAAATTAAATAAATAAATTAAATCTATATGTATATTTTACCATTTTATATTCTTAATGGCAACTATTGTAATATCAATTACTAAAAAAGAGGACTGTCTACAATCTTAGACAGTCCCCTCTCTTTACCGGTCGCAGCGCAGCACCCCTGCTTCTCCCAGGTGTTCCGGCTTCATTTCCCGCAGGATGATTTTCACCGCTTCCGGCGGGCATTTGGCGGTTTCCACAATAGCTTCAGTTACTCGCTTGACCAGTTCCCGCTTTTGTTCCAGAGTTCTACCTTCCAGCATATCAATTTGCACGATTGGCATTTAACATCACGCTCCCTGTCTTTCTAAATTAACAAATTTGGTGAACTCATTGAGAAAGCCCAGTTCCACACTGCCGACCGGGCCATTCCGGTGCTTGGCGATGATAATTTCGGCAATCCCCTTTTTCTCAGTATCGGGATTATAGTATTCCTCCCGGTAAATAAAAGATACGATATCCGCATCCTGCTCAATAGCACCGGATTCCCGCAGGTGGCTGAGGTTGGGCCTCTTATCATGGGTTTGCTCCACCGCCCGGCTCAACTGGGAAAGGGCGATTACCGGCACATTCAGCTCCCGGGCCAGCCCCTTGAGGGCGCGGGAGATCTCGGAAATCTCCTGCTGGCGGCTTTCACTGCGGCGGCTGCCCTGCATTAACTGCAGGTAATCGATGATAACCAGGCCCAGGCCGTGCTCTGCCTTCAGGCGCCGGCATTTGGCCCGCATTTCCAGCACCGAAATGCCCACAGTATCATCGATGAAAATCGGGGCCTGGGCCATAGGACCAACGGCCCGCACCAGGCGGGGCCAGTCCTGTTCCGTCAGTTGACCGGTGCGCAAACGATGCTGGTCCACCATGGCCTCAGAACAGAGCATCCGCTGCACCAGCTGTTCCCTGGACATCTCCAGGCTGAAAATGGCTACCGGTATACCCGCCTTAATGGCCGCATGCTGGGCAATATTGAGACAGAAACTGGTTTTGCCCATGGCCGGCCGTGCTGCCACGATGATCAGATCTGAGGGTTGCAGGCCGGAAGTCAAGCGATCCAGATCGATAAACCCGGTGGGAACCCCGGTCACATCTCCCTTGTTCTGGTAAAGATACTCAATGCGGTCGAAGGTTTCCATCAAAATCTCATGCATGGTAGCAAAGGTGCGGCTGGCCTTGCGCTGGGAAAGGTCATAAATCATCTTTTCCGCCTGCATTAAAATTTCCTCAGCTTCAGCCTCACCTTCATAACCCAGCTGAGCAATGCGGGTGGCTGCGGAAATCAGGGCCCGCAGCAAGGACTTTTCCCTGATAATGCGGGCATAGTATTCCACATTGGCGGCAGTGGGCACGATTCCACTCAAGGTGGCTATATAGGCGGCACCACCCACTTTATCCAGCTGACCGCGCTGTCGCAGTTCTTCGGCTACAGTGATAATATCCACCGGTTCACTGCGGTCGGCCAGGTCACAAATGGCCTCAAAAATCAGGCGATGGGCATCCCGGTAAAAATCCTCGGCCCGGATGATTTCCATAGCTTTAAAAACTGCTTCCTGGTCCAGCAGCATTGAACCCAGCACTGATTGTTCCGCATCCAGGTTATGGGGTGGAACTCTGTCCATTGCCAGAGACACTCTCCCCGCCTCCTCCACTATTGCAGCACACACATTAACTCAATAACTTCCTCGATAGTTTCCACTGCTCTTACCTGACAGTCCGGAACAGCAGCCGGAATATCTTTTTCATTTTCTTTCGGCACCAGCACCATTTTCATCCCGGCCTGGCGGGCACCATAGATTTTTTCCGGTATGCCTCCTACGGGCTTGATTTTCCCCTGGATGGAGATTTCCCCGGTCAAAGCCCGGTCCTGCCAGATCGGACGGCCAGTGATGGCACTGTATATAGCCAGGAATATAGCGGCACCCGCCGAAGGTCCGTCAATGTTGCCACCACCGACCACATTGACGTGGAGATCATAATTATGCAGGTCATCGCCCGTTAGACGGCGCAAGACCGCTGCCGCATTGAAAACCGAATCCCTGGCCATGGAACCGGCCGTTTCATTAAAGCGGATTACCCCTTCCCCGGGTTTACGGGCCGGGAAGGCGGCGGCTTCGATTTCCAGCACCGAACCCACAAAACCGGCCACCCCCAGGCCAAAGACCCGCCCAATCTCGGCAGCAGCTTTGGCCTTAACCTGAACAAAAGGCGTAAGCCTGCTGATGCGGGCCATTTCATAAATATCTTCCAGGGAGATTACAACCCGTTCGCCCTGCTGGCCTCCCTGACGGTATAGCACCATGGCATAGGCATCAGCCAGCAGGTTAATGGCTTTACGGCCCTCGATGGTATACTGGGCAATGGCTTCCGCAACCCCGGGAGCCAGTTCTACCTGCAGCTTGCTGGCAGCATTTTCTACAATGGTAATAATGTGAGCCGGTGTTAGCGGCTCAAAGAAAATTTCCGCACAGCGGGAACGCAGGGCCGGATTGATCTGGGAAGGATCCCTGGTAGTCGCCCCGATGAGGATAAAATCCGCCGGAGCCCCTTCTTCAAAAATCTTGCGAATATATTGTGGTACCCCCGGGTCATTGGGATCATAGTAACTGGAATCAAAGTGAACCCGTTTGTCCTCCAGCACCTTCAACAATTTGTTTTGCAAAAGAGGATCCAGTTCCCCTACCTCATCAATAAACAGAACTCCCCCATGGGCCTCTGTAACCAGACCCAGTTTGGGTTCCGGTACTGCACTTTCCGCCAGATCCCGGCGGGCCCCCTGATAAATAGGATCATGCACTGAGCCCAGCAAGGGGTTGGTTACTTCCCTGGGATCCCAGCGCAGAGTAGTACCATCCACTTCCACAAAGGGGGCATCGGCCTGAAAAGGAGAAGAAGCAACCTTTTTGGCGGCTTCCAGAGCCAGCCGTGCCGCCGTGGTTTTACCCACTCCAGGCGGTCCATAGAGAATGATATGTTGAGGAAAAGGAGAAGCCAGTTTGGCCACCAGGGCAGCCACGGCCTGGTCCTGGCCCACGATTTCCGTAATCTCAGCTGGCCGCAACATTTCCATGGCGGAGCGGGCCAGGCGCTTTTTCTCCATTGCCTCCAGCTCCTCCAGCTTTTTTAAAGTTGCTCCTGTTTCCGGGCCCTGGTTTTCCTTCAAAACCTGCATCCGGATTTCCTGCAGATATTCCTCATGTCTTTCCTGCATTTTTTCCGATACCCGCCGTTCAATCCTTTCTTCCACCGCCTTGCGAGCCAGCAGGTCTGCCAGTTCCTCTTCAACACGAGCCAGAATTCCCGGAATTTCCTCCGGTACAGGCAGGCGTTCCAGGCTGGGGCTATCGAAAGTCAATCTTTCCAGGCCCAGTACCCGCTCGGCCAGATTTTCTGAACGCATCAAATGCAGGGCATCCACTTTTCCAGCCTTCATCACCAGGCGGTCAGTACCATAGATACTGGCCAACAGAGAATAGAGAGCTGCCACCTGTTTGGCCAGCTGTTCCTCTTTGCCCTCCATAGAATCCACATTTTTAGATTTTGCAATAAACTTGTTAAAAAGGCTTTTCATGGATTATTTCCCCTCTGCTATAACTTGCACCATAAACTTGACTGTTACTTTCGGATGAATTCTGGCTACTACCTGATAGCTCCCCAGAGTTTTAATATTTTCCGTAAGCTCCAGCTTCTTCTTATCCACTTTTAATCCATAATTTTTTTCCAGCACTTCGGCAATATCCTTATTGGTAATGGAGCCAAACAAGCGGCCTCCTTCCCCTGCCCTGGTCTTAATTACAACCGTAGTTTCCGCCAGTTTGGCTCCCAGAGCACGGGCTTCCTCCTCCAGGCGCTGTTGTTTTCTCTGTTCAGCGGCTTTCTTTTCATCCAGGGATTTCAACGCACCAGCGGTTGCTTCCACCGCCAGCCCCCGGGGGAAAAGGAAATTGCGGGCATAGCCCTCTGAAACCTCTACAATTTGACCTTTATTACCAAGTTTTTTTACATCCTGCTGTAAAATGACTTTCATCTATGATTTCCCTCCTGTCAGCAATTTTTGACGCCAGCCAAAACCCAGATCCAGAAGACCGATCAGGGCAAACAGCGGTAAATAAATTACTCCCACAAAGAATAAGGAGAGGATAAAAAGCAGACGCAAAAGCGGATTCCAGTAAGGCAAAGTCAAACTAACCAAACCCCAGCCATTGAGGAGGCCCAGGCAAGCACCCAGCCAGAGACTGTTGGCACCCAGAATATTTATCCCCTCAGCCCTGGGGCCCAGCAGTAAAAGCATAAGACCGAGGATAGCCAGCCAGATTAAGTACCAGGGCAGGTTCCAGTATCGTACCGGTACAGGTAACAGCCGGTTTTCTCGCGCCCCCAGTTGCTTGCCGGCAAAGTATGCACTTGTCCAGGCAGAAAGCAATGTAAAGGTTAGTTGCTGCCCTGGAAGCAGGATTACGCTCCAGTACAGCATTTTTTTCGTCTCCTCAGTAAGCATGGCCGTGGCGGGTTGTCCATACATACGGGCCACCAGCTCTGTAATCTGGTGGACTTCCCGGCTTAGTTCCTTATATAGAAAGGCAAGCTGGGCTTGCCAGATCTTCCAGCTCCAGATAATAGAAATCAGATCCCAGAGAAAAAAGAGCAAAGCCAGGGCCCCTGCCATTCTGGCCCAGCCCCATTGCCGGCTGCGTACCATTTGTCCGGTAAATAGGGTTAAGCCAAAAAAACCGGCAAGATAGAACAGATTAGCCCAGTCCAAATTACCAGTAAGCCAGGCCGTTAATGCCATCACTGCCAGCAATGCCCCGGTGCCTGTTAGCAGTTGCGGTAAGGGGCTGTCCACCGCCAGCATTAATAATGGCACCAGCCAGAAAAATTGCAACAAAGTCATCGCTGCAGGCCAAATTATTATCAGTAGAGCCAGTACACCCTGCAAAAACCAGAGCTTCAGCTTGTTTTTATCCATTCCTTACCTCCGCCTGTTTTTCCGAATAAAAGACTAAGTTCGCCATCAATCGGATAATTCCTTTTTTCTGATTAAAAAGGGGAGCAAAATCCCTTTGCTCCCCTTGAGTCAGTTTCACTCCGCAGTAAACGGCAATAAAGCCATAATCCGTGCCCGCTTGATAGCCACAGTCAGCTGGCGCTGGTGTTTGGCACAGTTGCCGGAAATCCGCCGGGGTAAAATCTTGCCCCGTTCGGTGATATATTTGCGCAGTCTATTCAGGTCTTTATAATCAATGGCCTGAACCTTGTCCACGCAGAAACTGCAGACGCGTTTTTTGCCGCGTTTCCGTTCCCGACGCATCGTTTTCCCTCCCTTACCGAGCTTCAGTTTTAAAAGGGCAAGCCCTCATCTCCGTCCGCGAAATCATCAAAAGGCGGTTCGCCATGAAGGTCAGAACCAGGCCCTCTGCCTCCTTCTTTCGGACTTAAAAAGCGTACATTTTCTGCCACTACTTCAGTCATGTATTTCCGGGTTCCGTCCTGTCCCTCAAAGGAGCGAATTTCCAGACGGCCGTCCACTGCCGCCAGTTTCCCTTTGCTGAGATATTTGCTGCAATTATCTGCCTGTGGGCCCCAGACCACCACATTGATGAAATCTGCTTCCCGCTCTCCGGCCTGGTTCTTGTACGGCCGATCAACTGCCAGAGTAAATCTGGCCACAGCTCTACCTGTATTGGTATATCTCAGCTCCGGGTCCCTGGTCAGGCGCCCAATGAGAATAATCCGGTTCAACACGGTTAAAACACCACCTTTAAACCATCACCCTTAGGCATCAACCCGTACGATCAAGTGCCGGACGACTTCGTCGGTAATTTTCAGAACCCGTTCCACCTCAGCAGCTACAGGAGCTTCGGCTTTGAAATTGCAGAGGACATAATAGCCCTCCCGCATTTTGTTGATTTCATAAGCCAGCTTCCGCTTGCCCCAGCGATCCAGAGCGGTGATTTCGCCACCATTGTTTTTGATCAGGTTTTCGAATTTTTCCACCACACCATTGATCGCTTCATCGGTAAGGTTGGGGTTGATGATAAACATCAACTCATAAGCGCGCATTCCTTTCACCTCCTCCCCACGGACTAAACGGCCCTACCTCCAGGATAGAGCAGGGATGATGGGCCCAGAGGCCTCATTTGGTAATTATACCAGATAATCTTGGGTTTGACAAGCATAATTAGACATTAAACTGTGATTATCTTGTGATAATGTCACCTTGTAAAGTATTTTGATAAAATGTCACTATGAGAAACGAGGTGCGTTATCTAATGACACAAAAACAACTAAATAGGTACAAGGTAATTTCTTCCTTAATTGATGGGAAACTATCAATCAGTGAAGCAGCTATGAGCTTAGGTCTAAGTGAACGCCAGATTAAGCGCCTTAAAAAAGGAGTGATGGAACAAGGGCCGGCGTTCCTTATCCATAAAAATACAGGTCGTAAGCCGCAGCATGCGCTCACTGACGAGCTTAAAAGCAAGATTATCTTATTGAAACAGTCCGATAAGTACAAGAACGCCAATTTCAAGCACTTTATGGA
>NZ_FUXM01000051.1 GCF_900167165.1 Carboxydocella sporoproducens DSM 16521
ATCGATTACAAAATCTACTCTTACATGTAAATGCTACTTTCTTTTTCTCGCTCCCGGTACAATTAGTACATATGTATTCTGCATAACCGTACTTTGGGTCCCCGCATTTTATTGCCTTTTCTACCGCTTCAATTACACTCTCCCTCATGTCTTCCGGTATTTTTTCTCCGTATATTTGGAGAAACCGTTCCCAATGTTCTTTAAGTATATCGACTATTTTTATTGATTGTTTATTTTCTTTCTCATGCGCTCTCATATTTCTACCTTAACACCCTAAGTTATCCACATCAAGCCTTAAAGCATAATTTCCTAAACATCAAAAAAGCCGGATTAAACTCCGGCTTTTTTCAAGATCTGGTCCATTACTGTCGAACAGGCATGGGAGTGGGCCAGCATTCCATCTACTACCGTGGAACAACGGTGTCCTAACCCGAGAGCAAAATCCTTCACTGAGGTGACCTGTTCAGCACGCCCTATTATTTCAAATCCATTTGCAGTCAAATAGCCCAGATTATCAGTCTGTACAGCCAGTACAGTGGCCCGGTTGGTCAAATCATAGTGGCGGATTAGCCCGATCTCCCCTGGCGGTAAAGGCTGCCCGGTACGCAATCCAACCACAACTGTCCTGGTCCAGGGAGGAGTAATTTTTTGTCTTTCCACATTTGTCCGTCCCTGCAATACTTCCGCCAGGACATTGTCGATATAATTGGTACCACTTTCACTCATACCCAGGACATTCACACACATATATGCAGGCACGCTCAGGAATTCCTGACAGTTCTGATAAAACTCTTCTCTGGTCATAGCCCCAAAGGTGCCCTGATAACCACCCCCATCAAGAACCCTGGAACCAGCGGGCAGCTCCAGCCGCAGATTCAGCTGGCGCAAGTGGTTAAAGAAGAGGACAAAGCCCGATGTAGCACCCACCAGGGCTACAGGTTCTTGACCTTTTACCGCATCTTGCAAAAAGGTCAGTAACCCATCCACATCCAGCCCTTGCGTAGAAATAAAATAGCGACTGTCTTCCTTGCCATAATTTTTCACCAACTGGGCCAGACCAAAAGCCATCGCCATCCCTGGGGCCTGTTCCGGCGGTGGGATCAACATGGCCATGGTCATTTTATCCCGATCAGGAAAACAGTACTTTTTCGTCAGCAACGCATTAGCCTGGATGATATTGGCCAGACTGGACCGGTCCCGGAAAATTTTTCCCCGCAAATTGGGATCGGAAGTGCCACTGGTCAACAGGGCCAATTCACTCTTCTCTACCGGGATGCTGGCTACTACCGACTCCTTAAAAGCCTGGGTAGGAATCGCCGGAATCTGGCTCCAGTGGCTGATTTGACCAGGATATTTGCCCAATTGTTCACATAAGTTGCGGTAATAGTCGTTTGCCTCAAACTGGTAAGCGAAGATTTCCAGCGCCAGGGCATTAAACTCAGCCTCATTAGTTTCCTGCTCCCAGCTGCGGGCAATAAATGCCGCCACCTTCGCATCCAGCTCTTCAGCCCATTTTGTTAATTCCATCTTGCTCTCCCCCTTATTTTAATAGGTTAAATGCTCATGAGCAGTGGGATAAAACAGCGGAATGCCGAAAAAGGCAAAGAGGATTAAAAGTAAAGCCGCAATACTGAGCCAGGCTGCCCTGACTCCCCGCCATCCCCAGGAAAAACGAAGGTGCAAGGCTATGCCATAAACCAGCCAGGAAATGAGGGCCCAGGTTTCAATCGGATCCCAGCGCCAGTAAGCTCCCCAGGCCTTATAGGCCCAGATGGATCCGGAAAGAATCATAATTCCCAGCATAATAAAAGCAAACCCGGAAACGCTATAATTTAAACGATCCAATCTTTCCAGCTCCGCCGGATCCGCTGTTTTCCTTCGCCAGAGAAATGCCCCACCAAGTCCGGCAGCAATCAGGGCAGAACCGTATGATAGTTTAGCGAAAAAAATGTGTACTCCCAGCCAGAAAGTATAAAAAGTTCTGGGTATTTCCTCAATTTCTTTGGTCCCCATTGCGCCCAGGCCTATCATCAAAAACACCACTGGCCATAACCAGCCCACTATACTTCTCGCCGCCGGTACCAGCATCGAAAATAATTGAATTAATAGTGCAGCCCCCCAGGCATAAGAGGTATATACCTCATAAGTGCCCCAGTAAGGAAAATGCCCGGTTTGATACCAGCGCAACAACAATGCCGCCGTCTGAGGAACCAATCCCAGCCAGGCTACAACATAGCTCCATTGCCGCCAGTTTGGTTTGCTAAACCATGAGCCTGCTATTGTCAGTGAAGCTGCTACAACATAAAAGAAAACACTTACCCAGAGCAAAATCAGTTGTGTCTTGAGCACCAGCTCACCTCCTTCGATTTTTGCCAGTAAACCAGAGGCCCAATCCTGCCGTCGCTAACCAGGAACCAGCAAAGACAATTTTGGCTCCAGGATCATAAACTGTTTCTAAACCCACCCAGGCTCTGATCTCCCCTAACTCCAGCTGATAGGGACCTAAATTCCTTACCTGCCCGGGGCGAAGCTCTACTTCTTCTCCGGCTTTCACGATCAGCATGGGATTTATCAGTTTTTCCGAGTTTTTGTTTTTCTCATCTGGATAAAAGATCCCGCTCAATTTTAAATCAGGTAATATCTCTAATAGCTTAATTCTGTATCCCTGCTCATTTTCATCTGTTTTTTCTGCCGGCAATAAGAAAGCACCCACCAATTCACCATCTTTTTTTACTACCAGACCCGGGGCGTAACCCGTAGCGTAATGAAAGAAACGCCAATCTCCAATGATTAGTGGTTGCCCTTTTTCAATCCATACTGCTTCTTCTCCCCGTTCAGTCTTGACCATTACCAGGGAACTGGTGTAAGCCAGAGTTCCATCGGCTCGCCAGTGCCGCTTCTGTTCCAATAACTGTAGGTTCCATCCTGGCCACTGACGCTGCCAGCGACCGGTTTCCAGGACAGAAAAAGCAGTAGGTGTTAAAGCCTTTTCCTGGCCCTCCCCCAGTACCAGATAACCTTCTACTTTATAAGCAAAACTGAGTAGCGCCCCGCAAGTTACAAAAATTAATCCCCAGTGAAAAATCACAGACCCCCATATTGCTAACGGTGCTGACCACCGTAATTTTCGACTTTGAAACAAAGTACAGGCTAATAAATTAATCAGGAAAACCAGACCTAAAAATAAAAATACCGGATGCCGAAATAGTTGTGATTGATTAAGAACCATGGCCATTATGCTGTATCCTAACATTAAAAACATAACAACTGCTGCTAAAGAGACTGACCGCAAGAATCGCCCCAGTTTACTTATCATATTACACCTCAATGACGGAATTGAAATAAGGGCTGGTACCGGGCCTGGCTGGCCCGGTACCAGAAAGCCAATTAGTAACCCTTATGGTCTCCACACAAGGAGCTATTAGAACCACAATTGCTCTTGCTATAATTACCCGGCGCTGCATCAACAAACTTATACAATACTGCGCCACTGCTGTACGGCTTAGGATCGGTTGTCAGAACCATCAGATGCGGACGATTGACCCCATGGGGCACAGCACTGTGACACCAGGTACATTGCAAGTAGCCACCCTTCTTGTGATCTCCTAAATTATGCAGGTTCTTGGAACCGCCACCGGAACTGAAGCCGGTCTTGTAGGTACTGGAACCGCCGCCATAAGTACCATAATCATGGCACATATAGCAAAGCATGTTCTTATCATTGGAACCTGAGGTATAGGTCCAGGTCCGGGGCAGGATATTGGCATAAGCTGTAGTGCCTCCAGGAGTCGTAGGCCCGTGACAGGATTTACAGGTCAACTGACTGGTAGCAGTATAGCCGCCAATGTAGCCACCCCAACCGCTAGCTTTACTGGTTCCCAAAATGGCATGATAGGATGCCTGGGTCGTAGCAAATTCCGCCGCCTGACCGGTATGACATTTCAGACAGTCGTCGCTGGTGCTGACTGTCGGGAAGATTCCCGTCAGGTGCGGTGTCGTCAAATCAGTGTGTACCACATGGCAAGCAGTGCACTTAGTGTTCTTGCTGCTAATAGCTGTCCGCACATCGGTACGGGTACTGTTATGACAGGTAGCACAGGTGAAGCCGCGGTTCTGATGCTCCACGCTCAGTACATTGCTGTGACACTTGCTGCAATCCCACTGCGGAGAGTCAACAAAGGTACTGGTATGCACGGTGTTAACATCCGCATGGATGGTATGGCAGGCATCACAGTTAACTTTTCCCTGAGTAATAGCAGTCTGAACCTCGGTCCGGGTGCTCTGGTGACAGACCGCACAGGAGCCGGTGCCAGATGTACTGTTATCACTGGAAGGATTCCAGCTCAGATCAATCTGGGCTGAGTTGACAGCCGTAGCAGTCAGTCCGCCCGGTACGGTCGGAGGCTGGGTATCAGTGCTGCCAGTTACCGGCGCAACTGTAGTACTGGGTGTAGTGACAGAGCTTTCCGTACTTGTACCGCTGCTCAGCAAGAACCGCACTTCACTGATGGCCGCTTCTTTGTAAGTCCCATCACTGCCAGTCTTGATGCGGAACTTCATCCAGCCAAAATTCTGCATTGTGCTGGCTGCTGAAGTCACATCAATGACATAATCAGCATAGGTCCCTTTGGCGGCAGGATTGGTGATCTTGTAAGTTACGGCTGAGGTAGTGTTGATGCTCTTACCGTCACTCTTATAAGGATAGATCACGATGCTACCAGCACTATCAGTGCTCTTCCAGGAAGCCCGTACCTGTAGCTTTATAGCAGTGTAGTTCTTAGCATCTTCCAGTAACCGTACATATAGCCACTGGTCACTGTTGCTCCCTTCTTTTACCACCACATCAGAGGTGGAATAGAAGGTATCTTTATTATCGGTAATCCGGGTCAAGGCAGTGGGACTCAGTGACCTGATACCTGTATCGGATACACTGTCGCCATTATTGCCGCTAGCATATTCAGCAGCTCCCGGATTCTTGGTTATACCGGTAACCGGTGCCGGTTTAGTGGTAGCACTTACCACAGAGCTGAATCCTGAATAATTACCCGCAGCATCATAGGCCCGTACCCGGAAGTAATAGGTCGTGTTGGGACTCAGGCTGCCCACACTAAAGGTAGTACCAGTAGTAGTTCCCACCTTGACGAAGTTAACATAATCGCTACTGCGCTGCACTTCATAAGCAATACCACTGGATGTTTGCAGTGCCTTCAAGTGTTCCTCAGGCAGGTAATTCTTGTGGCAATCAGCGCAGTTCATGGGCGGATTGGCCACATAACTGGAGGTATGCAGTATCGTCCAGGACCCATGCACGGTGCCATGGCAGCTATCACAGGCGTAACCGGTCTTAGTTCCGGTATTCCTGCTCCAGTTGCTGGTAATCACCTGCTGCGCAGTGGCAAAGATCGGGCTTTGCGGATTGTCATGACAGGTATTACAGCCTTTGGACTTATGCAGCTCAGTTACCTTCAAGGTGCTATGACAGTTGGTGCAGCTGTAGCCATCCAGGCTGGTCAAGGCGCCATAACCACTGGCAGTATGACCGGGCGCCGGGCTGGTATGCCGTGCTGGTGCCTTAGTACCATCATGGCAGCTACTGCAGTAGGGTACATTGATGGCACCATCTTTGATTATCACACTGCCTTCAAAAGTCGGGTTGTGACAGGTAGCACAGGACAGGCCCCGATCCAGGTGCAGTTTTGCCAGCTCAGTAGAACCTGTAGCCTGGTCAGTTGTGTGACAGGCTTTACAGCTTACCTCTTCTTGAGCTTCGAAGCTGTTAACCGGATGCTTGTGCCCGGTACCACCGCTATGGCAAGCATCACAGCTGACATTGTTGTTAGCTATAGCCTGTTGCACTTCCGGTCTGCTGGAGCCGTGACAGGTATTGCAGGTAACTGTGCTGGTTGACTTGGCCTTATGCACTGCCAGTAAGTTATTGCCTGCAGTACCATGGCATTTCAGGCAATCTCCAGCTACGGGGTATTTGGCGGTATCTACGTTATGAGGTGTGGTATGCCGATCAACCATAGTCGCCTGGTGACAACCAGAACAATCAGTGTTCAAAGAAGTTACTATAGGTTTATAAGTTGTTCTGGTATGACAAACGTCACAGGAAACCGGTCCGACAGGAGGCTGTACATCATTGTGCAAGCTGATGAACTGCTTGTTATGACAGCTGCCACAATCCGGAGCATATTCCGGCAAGAAGGCCGGGAACTTGTTAACATGTCTGGGCACGTACTGTTCGCTCGGATGCGGTGCCTGAACGCTGGTACCATTATGGCAATCTGTACACTGTTTCAATTTCAGTTGCACCTGGCTGTTCACCGGACTGGTTGTGCCATGACAGGTATTACAGGTATAGGTACCGTTTAATGTAATAGTCGGTTTCAGGTGAGTATCCACCAGGCTGGTGGAGTGACACCAGGTACAATCAATAGGATAGGTAGAGATAGTGGTTATGTGCTTACTGCTGATATCACCATGGCACTCCGAACATTGATAGCCAGAAGTCCCTTTCAGCTGAGCTATGATGGGGGCAACTGTCGTATTGGTATGACAGGTTGCGCAATCCTTGTGAATAGTAACCGTCGATTCGGGACTGCTGTTAGCATCAAAACGCGCCTGGTGACTGGGATTTGCCGCCACAGTACCATTATGACACTCTGTACACAGGTAACCACTGGTACCCTTTAACTGGCTAATAGTGTTATTCGCATTTGTATTGCCATGACAGGTAGCACACTGACTGTGGAATGTTAGTGTAGAAAGAGCCTGACCATTGCTGTCAAACCTGGCCTGATGGTAAGGCTGAGGTGCCACAGTGCCATTGTGGCAATCCAGACAATAATAGGGATTCTTAGTCTTCAAAGCTGAAATGTTGTTGACTACCTGCTGGTTGCCATGACAGGTAGTGCAATCAGGATGGAAACTGGCTGTATTGTAAAGAGTTCCCCCTGCCTCCAGCAAGGCCTGATGGCGCGGTGCCATGCTACCAGTATGGCAGGCACTACAATTGTAACTGGTCTGACCAACCAGAACCTTAATCTGGGTTTTAACATTACTGTCAGTACTCAAGTGGCAGGTATTGCAGCTGGGGTGCATTTTCGGGGTTTCATAAGCTACCCCCGTCTGATCCAGGGTAGCTTTATGGGTAGCCGTCGGTGCCACTACCCCATCGTGACAGCTCCAGCACTGATAGCTACCAGCCTGTTTCAACCCACTGACTTTAGCCTGAGCTGCCGGGTTGGCGTGACAGGTGGCACAATCAGGGTGATACTGGGTGGTATCCAGAGTTGCTGCTCCAGCTTCAGGTTCTGCCTGATGTTTAGGAATAGAAGCTACACTGCCATTATGGCAGTCAGTGCACAGGTAGCTTCCTGCCGTAGCTTTTAGCTGCGGAATAATAGCTGTTACCTGAGCGTTACCATGACAGGTAGTGCAGCTGGGATGGAAACCAACAGTATCAAGAGACGCTCCACCGAAAGTTAAAGCAGCACTGTGCTTGGGTTGCATACTGCCACTATGGCACTCATTACAGGAATAGGCCGAAGCAGGATTGGTTGCTGCCAGGCTATTGATCTTGTCATTCACAGCGGGATTGCCATGACAGGTTGCACAAGCACTATGCATTGCCGGTAAGTCATATTCCTGGTTATTGCCGCTGAATACGGCCTTGTGCAACGGTGAACGGCTCCCGTTGTGGCAGACAAAACAACTGTAGTCCTGGTTGGATGTTGCCAGTGTTTTCACTGTGCCCGCCAAATCCGTCTGGCTATGACAGGTATTGCAATCACTATGCAACGCAGGTGTGTTGGTAACATTGTCGGCTGTATGAGCAGGTTGATGCTTCAGTGGCGGATTGACATGACAGTTAAAGCATTGTTTGGCAGCCAAATCTGCAACCGGATCAGTAGTAGCTTTAGCTGCATCTACTACTGTTTTTACATCGGTCCGTACTGAATCACCATGACAGTTGGCACAGTCATTGACTTTACCAGCGTGCTCCTGGTTGAGTTTATCCAGGTGACACTGACCACAGTTAAGGGAAATGGGTCCAGTCGAACCGTTTAGCTGATCGGGCAAGACTGTCTGATGCTTGGCATCAATATCGCCATGGCCAGTTAAACCCGTGCTGTGACAGTTATAGCATAGATCGCTGCCATCAGAACGTTTGCGAACCACATTGGGAAGATTGCCATGACAATTGGATGTCCAACAGGATAATGTCTTAAGACTGTAAGTCTTCCCATCAGCAGCATAATTATTCTGAGGCAAGTATTTGGTCAAACTATGGCTGATGTGAGTCACATTATTATGGCAGGCATCACAGGACACATTGCTGTGACAGCGCATGCAAGCACTAGTTGTTGCCTGAAGATTGTTACCAGCATGGACATTATGCAGATAGCTGGCACTGGATTGTAGAGCCAGTGTCCCGGTAAAGTAACCCACACCATCGACCAGCACCGTCGGCCAGCTGGCATGTGCCCCCGACATATGGCAGACAGCACAGTTACTGCCTTTGGTTAGCGGAGAAAGTTGAAAATTTTGTACCGTCGACTGATGGCAAAGGGCACAATCACTGCTGGACTGCGCTTCAGCCCGACCGGATAGAAAAACCATCGCAACCAGCAACATTAAACAAAGTACTATTCCTGGCAGCTTTCGTCTCAATGCTGAGACCACCATCCGTTCACCTCCTCTGCTAGTGATGTTATTCACATTCAAACCTTCTCACCTCCTTCTCAATATTTTTTATTCGACATGTGTTAATAAATTCCTGCAATTAAAAAGAAAATTCCGCCATTACTGGCGGAACAAAAATCTTATTGATAATCAAAACTGTGACAGTTACGGCAAAGTTTCTGGTTATCCGGTCTGACACGTCTAATACTGTAACCTGTATCATGACAGGCCGAATTGTTACAACTAAGAGGTACTAAGCTATAGCTAGCACCACTAGCTCTAAATTCGGCCCTGGCCCCAACCTGTCCATGCTGCTCATGATTGACAGTACTATGACAGCTTTTACAGGATGCCTGTGCATGACAGCGCATACATAGGGAAGTTGTTGCCGCCAGGTTATCACCGTTATGCCAGCGGTGGATTTCTGCCGCTGTAAGGTTTAAGGAGTTAGTAGTGGCAAAATTGCCTTCCGGAAGCATAACACTTACATTGCCATGGCCAACATAATGACAGATCTTGCAGGTTACACTTTTGTTAACCTGGCCCTCTGAAAATGCCTGGCCTGCTGGCTGATGGATTGTTGAGTGACAGGCAGAACAATCATTATTTCTTGTAGCAATAGCTGCCTGCACGGCGGGATTGCTACTTTGATGACAGCTCTCACAGGATAAATTGGTCTTGCCCAGGCTGGTCAGATTTTTAAGATGTTCTTCAGATATATCTGTTTTATGGCAAACTACACAGTCAGATCCTTGCTGATAGGTAATAACGTGGGTTCCGGAGAGGTTACCATGAACTGTATGACAGGCATCACATCTGGCATTACCAGCAAGAACTGCCTGGCGTACTGTCGCCTGGTTGGATTTATGACAGGTATCGCAGGTTTTGCCGGTATGCTGGGTTAGTAAATCATTACTGTGACATTCAGAACAATTCGAGCTGCTATAGCCCGACCAATCTGCGAGGTGATAGTTCTGGTACTGTTCAGCGTGTCCGCTATGACAGGCAGAACAGTTAACATTCCCACTGCTTACTACTTCAGCAACTGGGGCAGGAACGCTGGCTCCATGACAGAGGTTACAATCATAGGCCTGACCATTGCGGTCAGTTCGTGCCGCATGCTCACCTGTCAGAGTCGCCTGATGGCACTGGGTACAATTACTCCCGGCAACAAATACTTGATGGAGAGCATTAATATCTCCCTGTCCATTCATATCAAAGTTATGGCAGTTTAAGCATAGCTGGCTGCCATCAGCTCGAAGTCTTTTTACACTACCCAGTACGCCGTGGCAATTACTGTTGGTACAGTTTTCCTGCAGGACAAGAATAGATGTCCCATTAGCAACTCTTAGCTGTTGCCCCTGGTATTGAGTGGAACTGTGACTGCCGTGGGTCAGATCTATGTGACAGGCCTGACAGGCAACAGTGAAATGGCATTTTTGACAGCTACTGGTGGTTGCTGGTAAGTTATCGCCCCGGTGAACAGAGTGTAAAACTGCTGGTTGTGAATTTACACTGGCGGCCGACTGGAACCAGCCAGCACCCCCGGGATCAAGATAGCTGGTGTTGTGTCCCGCTTTATGACACTTATAACATACCGCCGCCTTGTTCATCGGCGCCTGCTCAAACATAACTGTCGGGTTGACATGCGGTGTATGACACCCTGTACACTGGGTATTGTTCAGGGCAATCGCCGTTTGAACTGTAGCACTGGTATTATCATGACAGGTGCTGCAGGTTATGCTATTTCCCTGCCTATCCTTTTTACCGATATGTTCACCTGTCAAATTAGCTTGGTGGCAATTGCCACAGTTTGTTGATACCCCGTCAAAATTGGTCAGATGATAACTGCTTACATCGGTGCCATGCAACGTATGACACGCATCACATCGGATATTATTTTGTTTTATTGCATCCTTTACTTCCTGTCGCTGAGAATTATGACAGGAGCTGCAAGTAAGTAAATTTCCATCTGTCCCACGGCGACGGGCGTGTTCATCCATTAAATTGTTAAGATGGCACTGACTGCAATCCTGTTGCGGAAAAGTGGCAGCAAAATTCAGTGTATGCTTGCCAGTTACATCACCATGTCCTGTACTAACGGTAATTGTGTGACAATTTAAACACAGGTCACTATTATCTCCCCTCTTCCTGACTACCGTGGGCAAATTCTGGTGACAGTTACTAGTCCAGCAACTCAGAGACACATTAGTATACGAGGTTTTGATGGCTGCAGGCTGGGTCAGCGCAGCATACCGGGTAGAGCTATGGTTGGCGTGGCCAACATTCTGGTGGCACATGGTACAGGATACGTTACCATGACATTTATTACAGGAAGAAGTAGTAGCTTGCAGGTTATCCCCCGCATGCAGCTGGTGCAGCTGTTGTGCGGAACTATAAACCGCATCCATGGTACTAAAATAGCCTGCATTAGGCACCAGCACAGTATTCCAGGTAGCATGGGCCCCGCTGTTGTGACAGCTCGCACACTCAGACGTGCGGCTCAACGGCGGTAAAGTAAAGTTGCTGATCGTTTGCCCATGACACAGACTGCAATCTTCGGCTGCATAAACAGGACTAACAATGCAGAAGAACAAAAAAAGCACAAACATTAAAGCCTTTCTGCTCATAGTACACCTCCTTTACAAAAACTCAGATAATTAATTCTATCATTTTTTATAAAATTCCTGCAAAACCTGTCAGTTTTTTACCGACAAAAATCGACACCTCCGCAAGTGGAGGTGTCGATTTTGCTGCTAGCAGCTCGATTTATGAAGGCTTGTTGTACTGAGCAGCACCATGGCAACTGTAGCAGACATCCCGCTCAGGCAGACGCAGCAGAACAGAGCTGGTGCTTTGGGCTTGACCATTATAGCTTGCATAACGCATAAACCCGTTGGAAGTAGTGGCAGAAGAACCATGAGCCCGGTGGCAGCTCAAGCAGTTCAGCTTGCCAGCAGAGTCAAGAGCAATTCCATCATCACTATCCAGACCAGGATTCCATTCGGGGTGGGTAGTTTGTGATACCAGTACACCCATGGCGTGACGATATTTGCCATTGACATCAGCAGTGTGACCAGAACCAGCTACACCTTCAGTATTAAAGACACCATGGCAGGCACCACACCAGGCGTTGATACCTGTACCATACTGGGTTACCCTGTTAGTACCGGTATTATTAGTTGTGTTGCTGATAGTCCATAGGCCCATGTAGGGGACATCCACACCCAACGGTGCCTTCTTCAGTAACCGCGGGTTTTTGCTGGTATAAGTTGTGTTATCATAGGTACCGCCAGCATGGGGGTTGTGGCAGGAGCCGCAACGGAAATTGTCAGCCAAAGTTCCGGAACCGCCGGGAATCTGGAATCCGTTGCCCACACCGGCAGGCATATTGGTGGAACCAGAGTCTTTTTCTACGTTATGCACAGAAGTAACAGCTTTATAGGTTCCAGAACCACCAAAATCGTAGGCCTGATCAAAACCTCCGGCCCAGGAAGGATTCCAGGTAGTGCCGTCCTCGGTTTGGATCTTACCATTTTTGACATCAAAACCGCTGATACCGGCATTACCATGGCAAACGAAACAAAATTCAGTCTGGTTGGTACCGCCCTTTAACAGTTTGGCTGCGGAAGCACCGTGGGTTACGTGACAGTCAGCACAGCCTTTGGAGTTCCCGGCAAAGTTACCGTGAGTTACCGGCCCTGAGTAGTTGATAGCAAATGCTACCGACGGCACCGTGAAGAGAGCGCAAAGAGCTGCCAGCACAAATAACATGCGCTTCTTCATAAGCGTTCACCTCCTATTAAATATTACTTTAGATAAGATATAATTAGCTTTCCAGCAGCCACCGTCTGCCGGAAACTTTTAAAACTACTTGAGGTCATAAACTACAACTCTGCTGTTGCCATACTCCACCACATAAAGTCTCAGATTATCATCTATAAAAACTGAATTTGGTAGCTCTAATGAATCCGGTTCTCCGGCAACCGTCTTGTCCTCTGCATAGCTAAATCGTTTTACTACAATCCCTTTTTCATCAGTTATCGCTACCATGTTACTTAAGGTTTCACAGGTATACATATAGCCCTTTTTATCAAATGCCAGCCCTCTGGGTATCGCATAGCCCCCTGTCCCATTTTCTTCTTTCCCCAGCAAAACTTTGATGGACTTGCCGTTTTCATCAATCACCTGAATGCGGTTATTGTTGGAGTCGGCAATCCAGATCTGGCCCTGGTCATCAACTTTGATACTCAGAGGATAATAAAACTCTCCCGGGTTTCCGCCCCGTTTGCCAATTTGTTTCAGGACTTTGCCTTCCGGTGACACGATATGAACAGTAGTTTTCGCACCAGTATCAAGAACATAGAATTTTCCATCATGGTAAGCAATGTTTACAGGAGATGTGGCATAATCAGATTTAAAATATCGTTTAAAATTACCATTCAGATCATAAACTACTATCTTCTTCAATGCAGGGTCAACTACATAAATTTCATTATCTACCGCAGTAATACCGATTGGGTCCTCCAGCTTTCCCTGACTGCCACTCTTTCCAAATTCCTTGATAAATTTACCATTATAATCGGTAATTATCACTCGTCCATTATCGGTATCGGTAATATAGATGCGATCATTCACGACCACCAGGTTATAGGGGTGATTTAAACGCTTGCTGTCAGGTCCGTAAATAGTGAGCTAATTGCGTTGTCAGAAAATCCTGACAATCCAAGGGATTAGCGAAAGGTCAAAAATAAATTTACCCCAGAAAAAGGTGTATAGAAAAGGGTTTTTAGCGCAAAACAAGAGGCTGAGGGAAAAATTCACCCCAGCCTCAAATGTTGTAAAAAATAAGCAACAGGCATCCACCTGTGGTAAAATTGAAGTTGAAAAGACAAAAATCCTACCCAGGGAGGGATGCCTGTTATGGCTATTATACCACAAATTAAGCTATTTGAGTGGACAGAAATACAAACAATTGGAGATTTAGTTCGTTTACGGCTGGTTCTGGATTACATGCCAGACGAAGAGTTAA
>NZ_FUXM01000052.1 GCF_900167165.1 Carboxydocella sporoproducens DSM 16521
AAGGATGGTGTGATTTACTTTGAAGAAAAAGAAAAGAAAAAACGAAATGGCCGAGATAGAAGATCTACTGCTGGACTGGGAGCTTCCCTTCGAAGGACAGAAGAAGGAAACCTATTACAATTATCATTGTCAGAAATGTGGGTATAAAGAGGAAGTGCCAGCATTTATCGTAGATGAGATGAAAGCTATGGACAAATTGGATAACTTGGGCTCACCAGGAATGCCAATTTTGGAATGTCCTTATTGTCCTGGAGGCATGGTTTATAAAGGGGAAAAAGAGTAAGCTTTGCGGCTTACTCTTTTAAGTCGCCCGAAGGGCGAATTTGTTCCTATCCAAGCCGGTTCAAAAGCTTCAACAAACCATAGAGCAAGGCCTGGGGCCGGGGGGGACAGCCGGGGATATATAAATCCACCGGGACCACTTTATCGGCTCCACCCAGCACAGCATAGCTGTCAGCAAACATGCCGCCAGAGATAGCACAGGTGCCAACAGCTACCACCAGCCTGGGATTGGGTGCGGCCTCATAGGTTTTTTCCAGGGCCTGGACCAGATGGAGAGAAGGGCAGCCGGTGACCATCAGGCAATCAGCATGGCGGGGGGAGGCGACAAAATCCAGGCCAAAGCGCTGCAGGTCATAGACCGGACCGGTCAGGGCCACCATTTCCCAGTCACAGCCATTGCAGGAACCGCTGTCCACATGGCGGATATGCATAGAATGACCAAAAAGACGGTTGATGGTTCGCTGCAGCTCTGCCCCTATTTCCTCCACACTGACAGTAGCCGGTATCTGGCGCAGGAGCAGAGAACGTTGCCGTACTGCCAGCTCAAAGTCCTTGCTCATGGTTATTGCCCCGTGGGGGCAGGCTTCGGCACAGCGACCGCAAAAATGACAGAGGCCCAGGTCCAGGTATTCTGTGGTCAGCGCCCCACTAGGGCAGGCCCGGATGCAAGCACCGCATTGCTGACAGAATTCAGGTGCCAGCTGAGGCGCACCGCGAAAGGCGGCTGCCGGAGTGTCTGGTTGAGCGGGATAAGGGGTTGTGACCCGGCCGGTAGCCAGGCTTTTGCGAAAGATATTGAACATGCTCCTACCCTCCTAACGGTCACAACAGGAGTAACAGAGTTCAAAGCTTTTATTGATCAGGGGAAAATCGGGAATCATGTTGCCGGGGACCGCCTGGGCCACTGCCGGCCAGTTACAGTAACTGGCACTGCGGATGCGGTAACGATAGATCAGGCCCCTGTCGTCCAGCATCAGCCAGTGATAGTCATCGCCGCGGGCGCTTTCGGCATAACCCAGCCCCTGGCCCCAGGCAGGCAGGGGAGCCAGGGCGGTGCGAACAGGCCCGGCAGGTAACTGGTCCAGGGCAGATTGAATCAGGGAGACTGATACCTCAATTTCCGCCTGGCGGATACGGTAACGGGCTTCCACATCCCCTTTACTCAGTACCGGAACCTCCAGGGGCAGGGAGCTATAAGCAAGATGGGGATGGTCCCGGCGTACATCCCGGTCTACACCGGCGGCCCGGGCAGCTACCCCTACTGCCCCCAGATTCTGGGCAACAACAGTGGATAAAATACCGGTATTAGCCAGTCGTTCCAGGTGGAAATCATGGTTATCGATGATGGCGATTATTTTTTCGTATTCTTCAAAAACCTCAGTAACTGTTTGGGCGATCAGGTTAATGGTAGCTTGATCCCAGTCCTGTTTAACTCCACCGAGAGCATTAAAATCCCGTAAATAGCGGTTGCCGGTCAGGGCTTCATTCAATTGCAGCAGGCGCTCTTTCAGACGGGCCAGCTGGCTGACACCAAAGGCCAGGCCGGTACCGGCGCAAAGGTTACTCAGGTCACCGATATGGTTATACAACCGCTCCAGCTCCACCAGAATGGTACGGATAAACTGAGCCCGCAGGGGCACGTCGGTTCCGCTCATCTTTTCAACAGCCTGGCTGTAAGCTACCGAATGGCTGAATGCACAAACGGCACAGATCCTTTCAGCTAAGGCCAGACCCCATTCTACAGTTTTCCCTTCTGCCAGCTTCTCCAGACCGCGATGAGTATAGAACAGGCGCGGTTCCAGATGGTGGATATATTCGCCATTCACACTGAAGCGGAAATGACCAGGTTCAATAATCCCGGCATGAATTGGCCCAACCGGGACTTCAAATACCCCGGGCTCATCAATCCGGGGGAATGGGTGCTGGCGGCCGGGATGGTGATGGGAGGGACGCCAGCCATTATAGTCCTTACGCAGGGGGTAAACCCCTTCCGGCCACATCTCATGCAGAACCAGGGGCCGCGGATCAGGATGTTCCAGTGGGGTAAGACCCAGCAGGTCCTGGACTTCCCGCTCATACCAGTGGGCTGCTGGCAGGACAGGGGTTAAGGCCGGGAACTCGGGTTGTTCAGGGTTGGCCCTGGCTACCAGAGCCAGATGGCGCTGCTCGGCCGGCAGGGAGAAAACATAATAGAGGCGAAAATAACCATCCTTTTCCCGCTCATCGGTCCCGATCATGGTAACCAGGCGCCCATCCTGCTGGCGATATAATCGGTGTGCTTCCGAGCGCAAATTCTCTAAACTGACTTCCTGGTATTCCACCATTAATATGCACCTCCGGGACTGATAATTGCCGCCACTTGTTGCAGAGCATGCACTAACCGGGGAGGTTGATAGATGCCCAGAACCAGGATGGCAGTCAAAGGCAGCAAGAGGGGCCAGAGCTGCCAGTGGCTGCCTTCACCCTGGCGCTGGCGGCTGCTTTTATTGCTAAGCAGCATTTTGCCGCCATGGTAGAGCATACCGGCAAAGACCAGGGCCAGGAAGAAAAAGAGTAACCCGGCTACCCACCAGCGACCTTGCTGGAAGGCTTCGGTCAGGATGGTCAGTTCACTGATAAAAATACTGAAAGGAGGCGCTCCTGCGATGGCAAAGAGGCCGATAACCAGCAAGGGGCCACTGACTGGCATGGTTTGCAATAGTCCTTTGATGCGGGCCAGGGTCCTGGTATGGTATTTATGCACCACATTGCCACTCAACATAAACAGGAAAGATTTAGTAAATGAATGATTGATGAGATGCAAGAGTCCGCCTAACAGTCCCCATTTGCCGCCCAGACCTACGGCGAGAGTGATTATTCCCATATGTTCTACACTGGAATAGGCTAACAGGCGTTTTAAGTCATATTGCATCAAAATAAAGGGAACGGAAATTCCCAGACTGATCAGCCCGAAGATTACCAGTAAACCGGGGGCGAATTGACCATCTACCCTGGTGTTGACCAGGATAAAGAAGCGCAAAATCCCATAGAAAGCACAGTTGAGCAGTACCCCTGACAGCACGGCACTGACCGGGGAAGGAGCCTGGCTGTGGGCATCAGGGAGCCAGTTGTGCATGGGGGCTAGCCCCATTTTGGTACCATAGCCGACCAGAATAAAGATAAAGGCCAGTTTGAGTAATTGCGGATCAAACTCTTTTACTACCTGAAGCAAAACGGTATAGTTGAGAGCTGATTGTTCATTGCCTGCGGTATGCCCGGCGGCATAAAAGACCAGAATTAAACCGAAAAGAGCAAAGGTTATACCGACTGTGCAGAGGATAAGATACTTCCAGGCTGCTTCCAGGCTGGTTTTCTGGTTATACAGACCTACCAGTACTGCTGAGGCCAGGGTAGTGGCCTCAATTGCCACCCACATAATGCCCAGGTTATTAACTATCAGCGTCAGGTTCATGGTCATGATAAATAAATGAAACCAGAGAAAATAACGGCGATACTGCTGCTGGTTAATTTGCTTATGGGTCAGATCGGCCTGTAAATAGCCAACTGAATAGAGAGCGGTTACAAAACCGATAGTCACCACCAGTAACAGCAGGAGGGCGCTGAGGCTATCCAGGTAGAAGAAGTCTTTAGCACCGGTATAGGTTTGTCCGGACAAAAACAGCGGTAAGGCCAGATACCAGCCCCAGCCCAGAGTCAGGGTAGCTCCGGCCACATTAGCCCAGGCACTCCAGCGGGGCTGGGGCAGAAGCCAGGAAATCAGTCCGCTTAAGAGAGGTATGAGGATCAGTCCGAGTGGGAGCATGCCGAATCATCCCTTCAAGCTTTGTAGTGTATCGGTATTGAGGGTATCAAAAGTCTGATTAATTCGGTAGGCAAAGATGCCCAGCAGGATTACACCGACCAGCAGGTCAAAGAAAATCCCCAGCTCCACTACCAGGGGCATGCCACCGGTGGCGGTAATGGCCGAAAGATATAGACCATTTTCCATAGTAATCAACCCGATAATCTGGGTTAAAGCTTTTTTGCGGGTGATCATCAGCAACAACCCTAACATAATCATGGCAATAGCTACAGGCAAACTATGAGGTACAGGTAAGGTGGCAAGGGCTTTAAGCGGTATCGCCACCCGGTAAGCAACCAGGATTAAAAGCAGGGCCAGAATGAGATTTAACCGCATGGGCAGGGTCATTTCCATTTCCTTTTTCACTTTGATCGCTTTTAATAACCGCAATAATACCCAGGGGGTAACGAGCCCCTTGACCACTAACGTTAGCACAGCAGCCCAGTAGAGTTCGTGGTTGGCAAAACTGTAACCCCAGAAGGCGGCCAGGGCAGCTAAGGCCAGGGATTGCAGAGTCAAGAGATGTACTGCCCGGGCCAAATGACGGGTAATAATCAACAGCAAGGAGGCGGTTAGCAATAACATGGTTAAACTCTGGGAAAAATCCATTACCTTAACCCCCTATCACATAATGGCTGAGATTGGCCAGCAGTGCCAGCAGAAAGGCAGCACCCAGCAAATCGGGGACCCGGAAGATGCGTAACTTGGCCAGGGCAGTTTCGATGACAGCCAGCAAGGAGCCCAGGGCGAACAATTTTAATAAAAAGAAAAACAGGTCGGCTAGCCAGCCGGCTGGTCCCGCCCAGGCAGGGGTCCAGGGGAGATAGAGGGCGATCACCAGGGAGAGGATCAAAACTTCCTTGGCTGCTGCGGCCCAGTGCAGCATGCCCAGATATTTACCGCCAAATTCCAGCAGCATACCTTCATGGACCATGGTTAGCTCCAGGTGGGTATCAGGGTTGTCCACCGGGATTCGTCCGGTTTCGGCAATGGTAACGATTAACAGGCTGAGTAAGCCCAGGAAATAGGCGGGGCTGAAAGCGGCCAGCCCTTGCTGACGCATGAAATTGCTGATTTGCCCCAGATCCTGGCTGCCGGCAGAGAGACTGACGGTGAGCAGGATCAGAAAGAGGGCCGGTTCCACCAGAGTGGAAATAAACAGCTCCCGGCTGGAACCTTCACCCCCAAAGGCGCTGGCACTATCCAGCCCGGCCAGTACCAGCAATAACCGCAATGCGGCCAGAAGATAGAGTAATACCAGCCAGTCAGCCCAGCCGGCAGTTGCTGCCGGCCATTTGCCCAGGGGAATAAACCAGAAAGCGGCGATGGTGAGCAATAAAACCCCATAAGGTGCAATCCGGGAAATCCAGGAAGTTGGTTGTGCAACCACTGGTTCTTTGCGCAAGAACTTGTGAAAATCCCGGTAGGGCTGTAGTAAACCAGGGCCCTGGCGGTTTTGCCAGAAGGCTTTTTGCTTTTTGATACTGCCCAGTAAGAGGGGAGCCAGAAAGAACAGGGCCAGAGATTGGCATATACCTTGCAATGCTTGGAACAACTTTCTCTCCTCCCTAATTTACCCAGATCAAGAGAATGACCAGAGTAATCAGCATATAGGCCAGATAAGTCTGCAATCGACCGGTTTGTACGCTGCGCAGTTGATCGACTACCACCATCACCTTATCCCAGAGGGGGCGATAGAGATGGTCTTCCACCCGGGCCGCGAAAGTCCAGCGGCGGAAGAGGAAGGCCAAAGGCATGGTGATGCCACTGGCGCTATATTCCATGCGCGGGGTTAGCTCGATACCACAGCCCCAGGTAGGAGCCTGCCGCACCGGCAAATTGTTGAGGGCCCTAAGGCCCAGGAACAACAAGAGGCCCAGCAG
Source organism: Carboxydocella sporoproducens DSM 16521 (assembly GCF_900167165.1). Taxonomy (NCBI): domain Bacteria; kingdom Bacillati; phylum Bacillota; class Clostridia; order Eubacteriales; family Clostridiales Family XVI. Incertae Sedis; genus Carboxydocella; species Carboxydocella thermautotrophica. Next base: position 6,007 of record NZ_FUXM01000052.1, read on the forward strand.
GAGTAACTGTCCGCTTACCAGCAGCAAACTGCCAGCAGGAACGGGGCTGTTGACTGCCAGTACCTGTCCCAGTAACCAGTGGTAGACCTGCGGCCCGCTCAGGCCCAGGACCAGCAAGAGCAGGGCAACCAGAGCCATAGGCAAGCGCATGGCGGCCGGGACTTCGCTGGCATGGGCCGCTTTTTCACTGCGGGGAGTGGCTAGAAAAGCACCGGCATAGGCTTTGCTCAGGGCAGCCAGAGCTAGAGCACCGGTAAAGGCCAGGGCCACTGCTGCCAGGGTAGCGAAGACGGCAATCGCTCCTTGTGGCTGCAGGGTAGAGTTCAGCTGCAACAAGGCCCGATAAATTTGCCATTCACCATAAAAACCGTTGAGAGGGGGCAGAGCGCTTAATGCCGCAACGGCCAGGAAAAAGGTAACTCCGGTCCAGGGCATCAGTTTGGCCAGCCCCCCCAGTTCATCGAGATTTTTGGTATGGGTACGATAAAGCACGGCACCAGCTCCGAAAAAGGCCAGGGACTTCATTACAGCATGGTTAAGGGCATGCAATAAGGCCGCTCCTAAGGCCAGCTCAGCCAGCTGGGTCTGACCTGAACTGCGGGCAGTTAAGGCTGTGCCCAGCGCCAGGAAAATGATACCGACATTTTCAATAGTGGAAAAGGCCAGTAACTGTTTGAGATCCCGGCAGCCCAGAGCGAAGAGCATAGCCAGCAGGGCTGAGACAGCCCCGAGACTCAGTACCAGCAGGCTCAGGAAAAGGGGAGGCTGGGCGGGCAGCCATTCCCAGGCCAGGCGGTAAAACCCATAAACAGCCAGTTTGACCATCACCCCTGACATCAGGGCCGACATATGGCTGGGGGCTACCGGATGGGCCCGGGGTAACCAGATGTGCAGGGGGACTAGACCGGCTTTAGTCCCAAAGCCAACTAAGCCAAAGAGGAAAACCAGAGTCATAAGACTGGGACTGAGCTGTGCTTGTGACCAGTGGGCAAATTCCCAGCTGTCGCTGGTTTTATAGAAAAGCAAAAAGGCAGCGGTAATAAAGGCTGTGCCAATATGAGTCATAACCAGGTAGACAAAACCGGCTTTCCGCACATTCTGGCGGTCATATTCAAACACCACCAGAAAATAGGAGAAAAGGGACATCAATTCCCAGCTTAACAGGAAGAGTAGACCATTGCCGGCGGTAACTACTAAAGCCAGGCTGGCCAGGAAAAGATTAAAACAGAACCAGAGGGTACCAATGGGTTTATGTTCCAGGTATTCCTGGCAGTAGCCCAGGCCATACCAGGAAGCCAGGGTACCACCCAGGCCGATGAGTAGCAGAAAAAAGCCTCCCACAGGATCCAGGTACCAGCTGAAAGAAGCCAGGAGAAACAAACCGGCTCGACTAAGCTGTACTTCCAGACCAGAACTGATGGTGATAAGTGCCAGCACCAGTAAAGTTGAAGAAGACAGCAAAGCCGAAATGGCACCCAGTCTGTGGGAGAGGGTTGGTTTGCGCTGAGTGATTAAAGATAGTAGGCCACCAGCCAACCAGAGCCCAATTGCAAAGAAAAAAATGGAAACTAGCCAGTCACTTGACACAATTTACACTCCTTTCCAATTAAAGTTTAAAAAAAGAGAAAGCACCGACCGTCTGTGGGAACAGCCAGGCGGTGCAATGTATTTTATGTTGTTTTTTTGATACAAACTCTGTCTTCTAGTATAATATCTTATTTTCAGACAAGTCAAGACAAAAAAGCGATTATTTTTTCACAAAGCCTTTTGCGATGATCTTTTCCACAATTTCCTCAGCTGCACGGGGGCGACCCAGGTAGGTGGCCATTTCCACCATATGCCGCTGGCGCAGGGGATTGGCCAGGAATTGTTCCAATACCACCGGAATTTCTTCGGTTTCAGCAGCCAGCAGCGCTACACCGTGATTGAGGAGAAAGACGGTATTGCGTTCTTCCTGGCCAGGGATGGGATTGACAATAAGCAGGGGCAGGCGGCAGGCCAGGGCCTCTGCTGTAGTCAAACCACCGGGTTTGGAGATGAGCAGGTCAGCAGCCTGCAGAAAATCGGGCATATTTTCCACATAGCCATAAACATGCAGAGGGATACTGGCGGGAGTCATGGCTTCCAGTTTCCGTCGTAATTTTTCGTTTTTGCCTGTAATAGCAACAATCTGCACCTGCAAACCTGAAGCCAGCAGTATCTGTGCAATTTCTTCCAGTGCGCCCAGACCAAAACCGCCCCCGGACAGAAGCATAAGAGGCAAGTCAGGACTAAGACCCAGTTGTTGACGCAGCTGGAGTTTGTTCCGCTGTCGGGCAAACTGCTGCCGTAACGGAATGCCCAGCGGCCAGACCCGCTCGCCGGTAAAGCCGTTTTTTTGCATGACCTTGAGCAGTTGGGGGCTAGGGATGACATAATGATCCACCCGGGGGTGGAGCCAGAAAGGGTGGATAGTATAATCGGTAATAATCCCGATCAGAGGGATATCCAGTTTTTCTTCTTCTTTTAAAACCGAAAATATGCCACAGGGGAAGGCATGGGTAGCGATGATAAGGTCAGGACGAAAATCTTCCACCAGCTTAGCCAGCTTGGGGGATAAAAGCTTATTCAAAATATAATTGAAGTCGATGAAGTTGTCCCCTTCCTCAGCCTGACGGTAGAGATAGCCCCAGACTTTAGGGGTGAATTTGATGGTTTCCAGATAGCTGCCTTTTACTACCTGATTCAAGAAAGGATTTATGTAACGGAAGGTGTCAATGGTTTTAAAAACTGCTCCGGGGAAGCGCTCGGCCAGAGCCTGCTCCATGGCCAGAGCGGCCAGGTCATGGCCGGCGCCGATAGAAACTGAACAGAGAAGAATACGCGGTTGGGTTGCCATGTTTTTTCACCTCCGCTTTCCAGTTTACCATGTTCTGTGCTATAATAGCAATGTAACCAGCCTGAAGGTTTAAGGGGGGAAAACATGAAGATTGCGGTATGTGACCGCTGTCAGCGGGAGGGGGTAGAAGGCCTGTTGTGCCGACACTGTGATACCTCTTACTGCTATGACTGTCTGGATTTGCATCCGGAGGATATTCGCCTCTGTCAGGAATGCGGCGAATTCATCTGTGATGAATGTATCCAGGGTATGGTTGAATGCGACCTGGTCAAGCGGGAGCGGAAGTAAAATGAGAGATAGATTCATCGGTTTGGGTAGAGGGGAAGAAGGGGGAAATAACATGAAAAGAGTGCTGGGAATTATAGCTACTGCCCGGCGATTTGGCAACAGTGAACTGATGGTTAAACACATTTTATCCCGTTTGCCGGTTCAGGTGGAAAAGCGGATGCTGAATCTGGCTGAGCTGAAACTGGAATATTGCCGGGCCTGTTACAAATGCCTGGAACCGGGGCAGAGCTGCCCCTTACCTGATGACCTTAATTTCGTGCTGGAGGAAATCCGCCAGGCTGATGCCATCGTGCTGGCAGTTCCGGTCTATTTCCTCGGTCCCCATGCTTCCTTGAAGGTATTTGCTGACCGCTTGCTGGGAGTGGGGGCCAACAGTGAACAATATGCAGGTAAGGCTTGTGTCACTATTACTACCTATGGCGCTCCCGGCTGGATGGGCTATGCCCAGGAAGTGGTGGATATGTTGCCCAAACTTTTCCGTTTCCAGCATGTAGGAAGCTTGCTGGTCCATGCCGCTTTGCCGGGAGAAGGATTGGCCAATCCGCAGGTAGTAGCGGAACTGGACCGGCTGGCCCGGGCTTTGCAAACAGGAGGAGAAGTTACCCGGGCGCCTTTTGCCTGTCCTGATTGCGGCAGTGGCTATGTTCGCCTGCAGCAGGCAGATGCTTTTCTTTGCCCGCTGTGCGGGAGCACCGGCACTGTAGGTCAGGCAGGGCTGGAGCTGGGAGAGTCCCGCCAGCAGAGCCGTTTTAGTCCTGAGGGGCTGAAGGAACATTTCAATCACTGGCTGGTGGAAATGAAACAGAAGTTCCTGCAAAACCGGGTTCAGCTAAAGGAAGTGCAAAAGCCCTACCGGGGACTGGACTGGTGGGTGCGGAAATAGAGGTACGAAGTTCGAGGTTTGAGATTAGAAATAAAGGAGGCCTTGTCTTTTGACAAGGCCTCCTTAAGCTAGGGTAAATGGTGTCTGGTTAAATAAATGCTGGGTTGTTGCTGCTTACATTTCATCTAAAGGAGACTGGACCAGAGTTGTGATGGTTGCTACGGCCTGTGCTGCGTCTTCACCACTAGCTTTCACTGTAAGAATATCACCGGGCCGGGCGGTTAAAGTAAGGATGCCCATCAGGCTGCGGGCATCTACCTCTTTTTCGCCTTTGGCCAGTCGGATATCGGCTTTAAAACGGCTGGCAGCCTGGATCAGTAATGCGGCTGGCCGCGCGTGCAAGCCGGTAGGATTTTTCACAGCGGCAGTTTGTTGAACCATGTCGACCCCTCCCTGCGTAGGTCTCACTATCTATCCCAACCATTCAAGGTGGAATATCTACCGTTCACCTTTATTTTACTACCATTCACCGACGTTTGACAAGGGGGTAAACGGAAAAAATTTGGGGTAAACGGTTGTTTTTTGGGGGTGAACGGTTAAAATAATAAGTTGAGTGGTAATTACCAGCAAAGGAGGCAATCAGATTGGCTAATATACCTGTAGCACAATGGGCTATAATTGGCGGTTCCAGTACCAATTCCATCTCCTTTCCCCGGGACTTGCCCTGGCCGGGCCTGGAGATTATTGCGGAAGACCTGGTTTTTGCTACCCCCTGGGGCAGTTCACCGCCTTTTACCTATTTCCAGCTGGGGGAGAAAAAAGTGCTGACCTGCCGTATGCATGGCTGGCGGCGGGGAGTGAGCCGGGCTGATGCTTCGCGCCAGGTGTTCTGGGTCTTGCGGGAGGCTGGAGTACATACAGTGCTGGCCGAAGGAGGGGTGGGGTCAGTCAATCACCTCTTGCGGCCAGCGGATGTAGTAATACCCAATGATTATATCGACCAGTCCATGCGCAAGGATGTGGAACTGGATGGCCGTTATTTGCTGGTAATGCGGCAGGCCCTCTGTCCGGAATTGCGTCGACTACTGGTTCAGGCGGCGGAAAAATACGCAGCCGGACGGGTGTTTGATCGCTCTATCTATGCCTGTACTGATGGCCGTCATTTTGAAAGCCCGGCGGAAGTGCAGCTCTTAAAGCTGGCCGGGGCTGATGTGATTGGACAGAGCATCTGTCCGGAGGTGTATCTGGCCCGGGAGATTGGCGCCTGTTATGCCCGGGTGGATCTGGTGGTCAATTATGCGGAAGGAATTATCAAGGATTGGGAGCATGAAGAGCTAAAGGAGCTGTTCTACGGCCAGAGTCAGCGTATAGGCGCCATATTACTGGAAGCTCTGGCGGCAGCCCCTGCCGCCAGAGAGTGTGGTTGTGCTGATTTGCGCAAACCGACTTTGCTCAAGGAGATGCAAGGAGAGGAAAAGGATGTTTAATATCGTTCTGGTCGAGCCGGAAATACCCCAGAATACCGGCAATATTGCCCGTACCTGTGCTGCTACCGGCGCTAGCCTGCACCTGGTTCATCCCCTGGGGTTTTCCGTGGATGACCGTTCCTTGAAAAGGGCGGGCCTGGATTACTGGCACCTGCTGGATGTTCATCATTATGATAACCTGGAGCATTTCCTGGCTGTGCACGGGGGTAAAACCCTCTGGCTGGCTACCACCAAGGGCAGTGTCTGGCATACGGAAGTCAGCTATCGGCCGGGGGATTTTCTCCTCTTTGGCAAGGAAACCAAAGGGCTGCCGGCAGAATTGCTGGCAGCCCGTCCCCATCACCGCATTCGCCTGCCCATGCGGGAAGATGCCCGCAGTCTCAATCTTTCCAATGCGGTGGCGGTAGTAGTTTATGAAGCTTTGCGGCAAAACAATTTTGCCGGCTTAAAGTAATTAGCGTAACCAGCCCCAGCCCTGATAGATAAAGGTCAGGCTGATATAAATCAGGAAAAGACCGCAGATGCGGATAATCCAGGTATAAAGCCGCGGGCTCAGTAAACGCCGGCCATGGGTGAGAGCCAGAATTACCCCACCATACCAGACCAGGTCGGCAGCAATATGGCCGGTATAAAAAGCGCCTATCCCCCAGGGGCCTAGAGGCCGGCTGAGGGCTATATAGCTCATGCCGATGGTGGCCCACCAGAGCCAGAAATAAGGGCTGCTGGCGGAAGTTAAGGAGCCGGCCAGCCAGGGACTGAGTCTGACTCGGGCGCTGCTTTCCACCGTGGCGGCCAGTTCTGGATTAAGCTGGCTTTTCAGCATATCATAGCCCATCCAGGCCAGCACCAGGCCGCCGATAACGGCGATTATGCCTTTGACCAGTGTTTGTTCCAGCAGCTGGCCTACCCCCAGCAATAACCCTATTAACAGGGCCAGCTCCAGTAAAGCATGGCTGACCGGCAGGGCCAGGGCGGTACGCCAGCCCCGGCTCAGGCTTTCTTTGATTACCATGGTCAAGAGGGGACCGGGCATAATCGCTCCGGAAAAGCCGATCAGGAAGGAGGTTAGAAACAGTTCAGAGCTATTCATCGAATAATTCCTCCAGGTTAATGGCTAAATCGGGGAAAAGGCTGAAAGTAATGGTGCCGCCAGTATAAACTTCTGGCTCACCATATTGGTAGTCCTCATTCAGCAGGTAACGGGTTAGCTTGCGGCTTTGAGGGTTGACAATCCAGTATTCTTTAACCTTAAACTGATGATAAAGGTGAAGTTTTTTCACATAATCCATGGCGGCATTGGAAGGGGATACTACTTCAATGATCAGATCCGGTGCACCTTCACAGCCGCGTTTGCTTAATTTGGCTGGGTCGCAGATTACCGTAAGGTCAGGCTGTACTACATCATATTCGGAAAGATAAACATCAAAGGGAGAAAGATAAACCTCACAGGGACCGCCCTTTTTAGTTAAATAATTACCAAGATTTAAAAAGAGTTTACCAATAATCTTCTGATGCTGCCGCGAAGGAGCCGGAACCATGGCATAAAAACGGCCCCCGATCAGCTCCACCCGTGCCCCTTCATCCAGGTCCAGATAATCTTGAACAGTATATAGCTTTTCCTGTTGCTGATCCATTCCCATACCTGGTTCAAAAAACTTGATTATTTTTATTTTCAATCAAGTCGGCCCCCAGACCAGGCTTTCGCCTCCTTTCCGAATACTTGATTTGCCCCCGCGGGGCAAGGGCGACAGGGGACCTCGGCCCGGGAGTTCCACCCGGACGGGAGTACTGCACCGGTTTATGCTGA